>CBDUPS010000484.1:0-1519 GCA_965369155.1 uncultured Spongiibacteraceae bacterium | reverse complement strand
AAAAAGCGCTAAAGACCTTGCCATAAAAGAAGCCTGCAAAAAAGAGTTACTGGCTTTAATTGGTGACTGCATTATTGGCCAGTGTTACGCCGATACCCCCGAGCCCACCATGGGAGGTGCAACCGTTGCCGCGTTAAAGGCACACAATAAAACCTTAGCTACCGCTGAATCCTGCACCGGTGGCCTAATAGCAGCGCACCTCACCGAAATTCCCGGGGCATCCTCTGTATTTGAGGCCGGTTTTATTACCTATAGTAATTATATGAAATCACAGATACTCAAGGTTCCCCAGCAAACCCTTGAACAATATGGCGCGGTTAGCCAAGAAACCGTTATAGCAATGCTTGAGGGGCTTTTGCATAAAAGCCACGCCGATTATGGAGTGAGCATCTCTGGTATTGCCGGCCCCGATGGTGGCACTAAGACAAAACCTGTGGGTACCGTTTGGATCGCTTGGGGTGGCCTTGGTGAGATTCATAGTCTCTGCCTACAGCTACCCTTTGCGCGAAAAACCTTTCAGCAGATGGCGAGTACTGCCGCGTTAGATTTAGTCCGGCGACAGGTTTTAGGCTTATCTATGACGCCCATTTGGCTAAAACGATACCAATCAAGGCCTGAATAATTATATCAATAGACAAAAACACGCTTTAATTCACTTGAGTCGATTTATCTTCAGCACACTCTGTTTTTTTTTGTTATATTCAACACTGAAAAAAATAATATAAGCGGCATATCATTATGTTTACAGTAATAAAACTAGCTGTCACCCTAATCTTTATCCTCTTACCTTTATTGTTTGCGGGCTATTGTATTTATACCTCTTTCGCAAACCGCTTTGGTACACCTTTTGCCGAGCGCATTAATCTTACCAGTAGTAATAAAGCCTTTATTTACTCTTTTGCTTCATTTTTAATTGTACTTGTTGCCTTAGCCATTGTGCCTCTTATCGAAGAAAAAGAAGCTCAAGCCCTAGCCGCCGCTGAAGCTGCCGCCGCACAAGCCACCCTACTAAGCGAGGCCAAAGCTCAAGGCTTTACCACCATAGAAGAATATCAAGAATGGCAACAAAGCCAGCTACTAGAGAAAAAGCGCCGAGCCGAAGCCAGCCGCACCCGTCTTTTTAGCCAATTAGACCAACGCTGCCACGGTATAGAGTGCGACCCTATCGGTAATGGCGTACGCTTTTTTATGCCAAAAGCACTGGTTGAGTGGGTTTATCCTTCCTGTAAGGGTCAGTGGCAACCAGCCTATAGCAAATTTTTTGTAGGCTCCCCGACAACAAATGAAAAAACGGTTGTTGCCTGCCAAGTCAACGAGCAACAAAAACTAGGGGATAACTTATTAAGCAACAGTCACAATATCAATATTACGCTTTATAACGACCAAGTTGCTCGAATCGAGCTTATAGAAACTGAAATACCAGAAAAGTTTCTTTCCATACTTAACTCAAATAACTACCAGCAGCTAGGTGAAAAGCGCTTCCCTAAAGCCTATGGCACTATGTCATCGGCCAAAACAG
>CBDUPS010000483.1:0-1526 GCA_965369155.1 uncultured Spongiibacteraceae bacterium | reverse complement strand
GATACGGAGTTTGTGCGTGAGCGAACTTTTTTTCCAGAGGCGGGTTTAATCCAATTAGCCACCGATAAAAAAAACTGGTTGATTGACCCTTTAGCGGTTGATATGAGTTTGTTTTCTCCGTTATTAAGCAACCCTAATATTGTTAAAATATTACATTCTCCCTCAGAAGACTTAGAGCTATTTGATTTACTTACCCATGCGTTGCCGCAACCATTATTTGATACACAAGTTGCGGCAGCGTTGGTGGGCTTTCGCTTTGGTATTGGTTATCAAGCCATGATCGAAGACTTACTTAATGTGCATATCCCTAAAGATCAACAACGGTCTAATTGGTGTAAAAGGCCATTAACAAAGGCACAATTAGACTATGCGGTACTCGATGTGCATTGGTTAATTCGTGCCTATGATGTGCTACAAAAGAAACTAGATGAACACAATAGAATGAAGTGGGTTTTAGATAATGGCACTGAAACCATTAACAACTTTACCGGTTCGGTTAATAGTAATTATCACCTACGCTTTAAAAATGCTTGGCAATTATCACCTACAGAATATGGGTTATTGTCTGAGCTATGTCAGTGGCGAGAACGACGAGCGGCTACATTAAATATCCCCCGTAAACATGTATTAGGTGATGATGATTTATTATCGATAATAAAACGTCAGCCCGAAACCAATGATGATTTGCGTAAAGTGGTTAACCCCTCATCACAACTTAATAAAAAAATAGAATCACTTTCCGAGACGCTGCAACAGTATTACTCACAACCGGTAGAACTAGAATCTCCAGAACAATTTACCGGCACCCTTGAAAAGAAACAGTTAAAAGCCTTAAAACAAAGCTTTAGTGAGGTAGCTGAGGCTAACAATATTCAAGTAGAGCTGTTAGGTAATAAACAAAAAATGATGACGATGGTAACCGCCTTTTTAAAAGAAGATCATCAACAACTGAATGAATTATGTAGCGGTTGGCGTAGGCCGTTTTTATTAGAAGCCCTGGCTAAAATTGGCTGGGAGGGTGCCTTACCATGAAGCAGTTATGTAAAATATATCGTTGCAGTAAAAAAGAAGGTATGTACCTATATGTTGACCATAATGAAGATTTATCTCGCATACCCGATGAGTTACAAAAAAGTTTAGGCACACTCACTTTATCCATGACTATTTCGTTATGGGAGGGTCGCAAGCTCGCGCAAGCGGATAGTAAAAAAGTATTATCTGAGATAAAAGATAAAGGTTTTTATCTGCAAATACCCCCGGCTAATTTTCCCCTAAAAAAGGAGCAGCTCAATGCTAAGGGATAAATTTTGGGAGAAGTATCCCCTTGAGGAACTTAACCAACAAGAGTGGGAAGCGCTGTGTGATGGCTGTGCCCGTTGCTGTATGCATAAGCTACAAGATGATGAAACCGATGAGATTTTTTATACCAGTGTGGTGTGTCGCTATTTAGAGCAAGATGCCTGTCACTGTACGGTATATCCACAACGCCACATAAAAGTACCAGATTGCGTGGTATTAGATAAAGA
>CBDUPS010000482.1:0-1528 GCA_965369155.1 uncultured Spongiibacteraceae bacterium | reverse complement strand
ATCGTGGCTGGCATAACGGGCAAAGTACCAAGACGACTCCATAAAGGTATCAAAGGTATCGGTTTCTCGGTGTGCGTCTCCACCACAACCCGGGCAGGTGGTTTGATAAAATTCAGGCATTTTTTTAATAGGTGAGCCAACACCATCAAAAGCGATATTCTCAGGGAGTAATACCGGTAATTGATCCGCAGGAACAGGCAAGGGCCCGCACTTATCGCAATTAATAACAGGGATAGGTGTACCCCAATAACGCTGACGGGAAACCCCCCAGTCGCGTAGGCGATAATTTACTTTTTTATTGCCAGCGCCTTGCTGTTGTAAGGTTTCGACTATGGCATCAAAGGCTTGTTCTGATGATAGGTTATCAAATTGAGCCGAGTTAATGAGTGTGCCTTTTTCTGTGTAGGCAGCCTCTGTTATATCAACACCAGCGGGGTTATCTGTAGAGGTAATAACTTGTTTAATGGGTAAATGGTATTTTTTGGCAAACTCCCAGTCCCGCTGATCGTGACCAGGCACCGACATAACTGCCCCAGAGCCGTAATTCATCAGTACAAAGTTAGCAATCCAAATGGGCAGGCTCTCACCTGTAATGGGGTGAATGGCGTTAATACCTGAGTCAATACCCTCTTTTTCCATAGTGGCGATATCCGCTTCGGCCACTTTTATATTGGTTTGTTGCTGGATAAATTGAGCGATTGCATCATTTTTTTCAGCTGCCTGTAAGGCAAGGGGGTGTTGGGGTGCTACGGCTAAATAGGTAACGCCCATAAAGGTGTCAGGACGGGTGGTATAAACACTAACCGTTTGATTACATTTCGTTTTTAGTGTTATTTCAGCCCCTTCTGATCGACCAATCCAGTTGGCTTGCATGGTGCGCACTTGCTCAGGCCATTCGTCTAATTGCGCTAAGTCTTGTAATAATTCTTCGGCATATTGGGTGATACGAATAAACCACTGGGGGATTTTGCGGCGTTCTACTTTGTTGTCACAGCGCCAGCAGCAGCCGTCAATAACCTGCTCATTGGCCAGTACGGTTTGATCGTGTGGACACCAATTAACATCAGACTCTTGTTTATAAACGAGGCCTTTTTCCATTAAACGGGTAAAGAACCATTGCTCCCAGCGGTAGTAGTCGCTGTCGCAGGTGGCAAACTCACGATCCCAGTCATAGGCAAAGCCTAATTGCTGGAGTTGAGTTTTCATGTATTGGATGTTCTCTCTTGTCCACTGGGCAGGAGATGCATTGTTTTTTATTGCTGCGTTTTCAGCAGGCAGCCCAAAAGCGTCCCAACCCATAGGCTGTAGCACATTCTTTCCTAGCATTCGCTGATATCTACCAATAACATCAGCAATTGTATAGTTACGCACATGACCCATATGCAACTTACCGCTAGGATAGGGGAACATCGCTAAGCAGTAATATTTGGGTTTTGTTTGATCTTCGGTTACCACAAAGCTTTGTTGCTTTTGCCAAAATTGGCGGGCATTTTCTTCGATGTCTTTGGGTGTATATTGTTCGTCCAGT
>CBDUPS010000481.1:0-1529 GCA_965369155.1 uncultured Spongiibacteraceae bacterium | reverse complement strand
GGCGAGCTTTTTTTCGTAATTAGCAAACCAGCCTTTATTGGCAGGGTGTGTGGCAATAAGCTCCAGCAACTCCTCCTCTGATTTGCAGTTAAAATCTTTGGCTAATTTTGCTGATAAAGAAGTAACATTAGATAACATCATTGCGCCCTTATTTATAAGTAATCGGTTATTTTTTTGGCGATAAATCAATCGCCATTTTTTCAATTTTATCTTTCATATAAAGCTTATTTAGCCACGCATCTGGAATCGCATTTACCCCATAATACGCCCCGGCAATTTGCCCGCAAATAGCGGCGGTTGTATCGGCATCGTCGCCTAAATTTGCTGCACAAAGAATAGCCGACTTAAAACAATCGGTTGTGTGAAACGCCCAAAGCGCCGCCTCTAATGATTCAACCACATAACCGGTGCCTTTAATATTGTTTTGGTTTTTATTAATAAAACAGCCATTAGCAATAGCGGCTATCGCAGAGGTTTCTGGCATGTAATCGGTATTATAAGTACCTTTATTTAATGTACCCGTTAACGCCTTATATAAAACAGAGGCAAAATACTTAGTGGCATCAATGCACTCTAATGCAGCATGAGTAGTACGAGCGCTTTCTGCGGCATAAAAAATACAATCATAAAAGGAGGCGGCAAAAAACATCGGTATAGGAGCTAAACGCATTAAACAGCCATTACCTGCACTGTTTTTATCATCACTACCGCAAAAAGGCTGGCCGGTTTGCTTAAACACACTCAAGGCATAAGACACGGTATAACCAATATCAAAACAGTGGCCGGTACTACTCATATAGCCTTTATCGCGCCATTGGCAATAGCGATTCATTTGATCGACTGCATCAAAGCCCTTTTTGTGAATAAGAGAAGCCCCTAAGCAAAGCGCCATAGACGTATCGTCTGTCCACTGCCCTACTTTTAAATTAAATGGCCCACCACCGATCATATCGGTAATTGGCTCAAACAAACCTCGGGTTCTAAACTCTAAGGTAGTACCCACTGCATCGCCTACCGCCAAGCCTAACAAACAGCCCTTATAACGCTCTATGGTCATCATCAGTACACATTCCCTTTATCAACATTAGCGATGCAAAATCTGCAGCTAGCATCATATATAAAGTAAGTATCGCCCTTTATAGCGACATAATGTGTCATACAATTATGTGGCGCTTAACCCATTCTGTAAAAAACAAAACAACTGGTTAGGCTCTAAGTGCAAACCCCTCGGCAAAAGACGCTGAATAAATTGATACTTAATATCATCAACCTCACTTTGTAATTGCTGATTAGCGCAGGTTATCGACCTTAAACAACGCTGATACTCAGCTTGGCTCATATCCCCTGTTTTAAAGGCTTTTTTTAATTGCTGTTTTATCGTAATAAACTGCTTAGGGGCAATAACAGCTTGCTCGGCTAAACGTAGCGACGGTAACAACTGGTGATATTTTTTCTCAACATGGGTTTTGTTGCTGTAAATAAAATGTAACCCACGGTACAACTCCTCAAGCAAATCTAAGGCTCGCTCA
>CBDUPS010000480.1:0-1530 GCA_965369155.1 uncultured Spongiibacteraceae bacterium | reverse complement strand
CCACCTGATGCCAATTAGGTAAGGGCCTTATTGGTCGGTTCGTTTGGCTGATAAAACGCTCAGACTGATTAAAGTCATCATCGGTATGACTAAAATCATCGTCATCATAAGCCGATAACGGCACACTTTGCCTCGGTGATGTTTGCACCGGTGTGTTTTGTGTTGCCACCTGTACAGTAACATGTGGTTCTTCGGCTTTTGAGCCTGCAGTTGTGGTTTTACCCGGTGTTATGTCATCAGTAACAGGCGCACTAACAGCAACTAAAGAAGCCTCTGCAACCCCATTGGCTTTGGTTGGCAAACTTTTAGGTTTTTGTAACGCAGCTGATATCTCATTAGTATCAATACCGGCCAACGTTGTTACGCTGACCGCTTTAAACTTTTTTGCCGGGGGTGCCTCATTACTATGCGCCGGAGCTGCCTCAATTTTAAAGGCCAACATACGCAGTAATATCATCTCAAAAGCAACACGCTCATTAGCGGCTGTTTGTATTTCTTCCCTACCCTTTAAAGCCATTTGATACCAAAGCTGAATATCTTCTGCCGGTAAGGTTTTAGCTAACTCTTTTAACGTGTCATTACCTTTATCTAAAACATCAGCAGCCTCAGGTAACACCTGCAAAACCGCACACTGATGCAATGCCAATAACACTTGCTCTAATACCCCTGAAAAATCCGTAGCTACCTCTGCCATGGCTTGTGTCATTTGTAAGATTTGCGCGCCATTATTTTTATTTAGCAACGATAAAAAATCTAATGCCACACCTTGCGATGCGGTACCTAACATATCGCAGACAGCTTGCTCGGTAATCTCCCCCGCACTAAAGGCAATGGCTTGATCGGTTAAACTTAACGCATCACGCATACTGCCGTTAGCCCCTAACGCCAACTGCCATAATCCTGCCTCTTCAAATTTAATATTGTCGGCCACAAGCACATGCTCTAAGTGCGAGACTATTTTTTCAGGCAACATATTTTTTAGCTGAAACTGTAAACAACGGGATAAAACTGTGGCGGGTATTTTTTGTGGATCGGTGGTGGCGAGTAAAAACTTAACATGCTCTGGCGGCTCTTCAAGAGTTTTAAGTAACGCATTAAAACTCTGTGTAGTAAGCATATGAACTTCATCAATAAGATAAACCTTATAACGACCACGGCTTGGCATATATTGCACGTTATCAAGCATATCCCGTGTGTCATCTACCTTAGTTTTTGATGCCGCATCAATCTCTAACAAATCAATAAAACGCCCTTCGGCGATTTCGATACAAGCAGAACACTCACCACAAGGATTAGAACTCACACCATTGGTTTCACAATTTAAGCACTTAGCAAAAATACGACCCAACGTAGTTTTACCTACCCCACGGGTACCAGTAAATAAATAAGCATGGTGCAAACGATTATTATCTAGGGCATGTGTTAGGGTTTTTACAATATGATCTTGCCCTACTAACTCATGGAAGGTTTGGGGGCGCCATTTACGGGCTAAAGCTTGGTAACTCATAAGAAAATAACCTGATTTAACTA
>CBDUPS010000479.1:0-1530 GCA_965369155.1 uncultured Spongiibacteraceae bacterium | reverse complement strand
CCTCAGGCTCTACCTCATCACGCCATAAATCAACGTAATAACCGATGGCTGTAAAGGTGTAAAAAGAAATACCTACTGGAAGAATAAGGTTTTTTACTAAATCGCTATAGCCTATTAAAGAGACAAAAAAGTTATAGTATTTAAATATAAATAATATAAGCAAACTAATAATAATCGCAAACCAAAGGGCTGCTTTATTTTTTCGATAAACTGGGCCGCCAAGAAACTTAGCCAGTAATGCATGGCCAATAATAAGTAGCACCGCGGGAGGAAACCACGCGCCATAAAAAATAAGCGAAAAGCCACCGATTACTTGGTTTTTAGTATGCAAAGATACTTTTAACGCACACAGAACCGCATAAATAGCAAAAAAAGCTGCTATAAAAAGAATAAAAATATTATCCGTAAACTCCATCCAAAAGCCTTAATTTTTTTATTATTATTCTACCAAAAAGAACTCTCTTGCGATAAAGATAACTCGGGCCACTGCCCTGTAATCACAGACTGAAGGTTTGTATACGCTATTGCGGAACCATCGGTTACTTTTACAAGACAATCTCTTGTTTGGTGCAGGCACCTTAACAACTCAGCCGCCGTACAATCCTCAAGAAACTCTCCTTCTTTATACGCTATGTCTTGCCTTTGGCCTTGAGCTTCACTCTTAAATAAACTAGAACCTAAGTAAAAACCAGTTTGTGATACAACTTCAACAAGCAATGTTCGAATTGTGCCATTTTGTAAGGAAAAATGCAGCCTCCCGCCTTTTAGCCGACGAGTCACGCTATCGTAAGCTAATTCAGGTTTAAGGTCAGTCAAAATATCGACTGATCCATCAACATGCTCAATACTGCCATAAAATTGTTTTTGCACTCCAGGCACGGGAGAGTCTAAATAATAGTAGTATATTGAGTACTGTGGCAGTCCTGGGCAAGTAAAGCGCATCGTTGATGACTGGTAATGTAATGGGAAATGGTTAGCATCAACACCTAAGGCAGAATCATTAATACCCAAAAACTCAGGATGAACCCCCCAAGAACGCTCACGATTAGCATACCAATCTTGACGAGTGATATTAAAAACCTCGTTATCTACTTTAACCCAACCTTCAGGCACACCCGTATGGTGATAACGACAGACATTATTATTTACCCTGTAGCCATTTTTAGTAAGGCTATGCATACCTAAAAATGGGGGCAACTGAGTACCATCAAAAACAACATCAAAAGCAATAGGTTGAACATCATTTTCTTCTAAAAGAAAACGAACCTTTTTTAATGGCTCTATGACTTGATAGCGAATAGGGCCAACAATATTAAACTCAGGATTAGTCGATAAAACCCTGCTTGTCCTTACTGTACGCTGCTGCTTGCCAACTGATACGCCCGCGTAGGCATTCATTATATTTTTATTAAGGTACTTACCTAAGCCAAAGGCAATTTGTAAGCTACCATCTTTGGCGCCAATAGATGCATGAACTTTTTCTGCCCAACAAGGGTCACTTTGTCCAACTGTTGCAAAGGTAGCAGGAAG
>CBDUPS010000478.1:0-1533 GCA_965369155.1 uncultured Spongiibacteraceae bacterium | reverse complement strand
GATGGAACTGATTTTAATGACCGATGCACTACGTCGTGCGTCTGCTGGCAGAATAACCGCTGTTGTACCTTATTACGGTTACTCTCGCCAAGACCGTCGAGTACGCTCTGTACGGGTTCCTATTAGCGCCAAAACCATTGCCGATATGATTGTAGGCTCTGGGGTTGATCGGGTGCTAACCGTTGATCTTCACGCCGAGCAAATTCAAGGCTTTTTTGATGTGCCGGTTGATAACATTTATGGCTCCCCTGTATTGCACGAAGACATTGTTAAGCAAAACTACGAAAACCTTATCGTTGTATCACCCGATATTGGGGGTGTTGTAAGAGCACGGGCTATTGCAAAACGCCTTAACGATGCCGACCTTGCTATTATTGATAAACGCCGCCCTAAGGCCAATGTCTCTCAAGTAATGAACCTTATTGGCGATGTTAAAGGCAAAACCTGCTTAATTGCCGACGATATGGTCGACACAGCGGGTACATTATGTAAAGCTGCCGCCGCGTTAAAAGAGTATGGTGCCAAAAAAGTAGTAGCCTACTGTACGCACCCCGTTTTATCTGGGGCTGCTATTAGTAACATTAGCTCTTCTGACTTAGATGAATTAGTGGTTACCGACACCATTCCTCTTAATAAAGAAGCCGCTGCATGTAAAAAAATTCGCGTCTTAACGATTGCCCCTTTATTGGCAGAATCGATTAGACGGGTCAGTAATGAAGAATCTATTAGCGCGCTCTTTGGCGGCTAATCTGTTTTTCTAACCAAACAGTACTCTCTGGTCGCGGAGATTACTGTTTTTTATTTTAAATAAAGGAGTCGCCACCATGGCTGAACTATTAACATTAAACGCTGAAATACGCGAAACCGTTGGGAAAGGAGCGAGCCGCCGCCTACGCCGTATAGAGGACAAAGTTCCTGCAATTATCTACGGTGGCGACGAAGCCCCTAAAATGATTTCTCTGGCTCACAGAGAACTGTTAAAGAAATTTGAAAGCGAAACATACTTCTCGCACATTATTACCGTTCAAATTGGTGATGATTCAGAAGAAGTACTTGTTAAAGATCTTCAACGTCACCCAGCAAAACAACGCTACACACACGTTGATTTTCAACGCATCGTTCGCGGCCAAACCATGAACGTTTGGGTACAGCTACACTTCATCAATGAAGAAACCTGTATTGGTGTTAAAGAGCAAGGTGGTGCTATTAACCGTATCGTGAGTGAAGTTGAAGTAGTTTGTTTCCCTAAAGATATCCCTGAGCATATTGTGGTTGATATGCAAAATATCGAAAAAGGCGGCATGGTACATTTATCTGATCTAACCTTCCCAGAAGGCGTTACCAGCATTGACCTTTCTCATGGTGATGAAGGTCGTGATTTAGCTGTTGCTACGGTATTTACCCCACGTGGAAGCAATGAAGATGAAGCAGAAGATGCAGCAGATGCAGCTGAGGCTTCTGAAGAAGGAAAAACTGAGGAATAATCTCCTCTTGATGAAAAAGGCTTCAGCATGAGTGACGTGGTTCAGCTTA
>CBDUPS010000477.1:0-1540 GCA_965369155.1 uncultured Spongiibacteraceae bacterium | reverse complement strand
TAAATTGGTGCGATATAGGTAAGTCAATTTGGGCACGGGTTTCTTCTGGATAAAAACGACATTTTCCCTTGGGGACGGGTTTTAATGGATACTGCCAAAAGATGGTTTCGGCTAGGGTATCCCATTGTTTATCGTTTAATAGCTTATTGCCTTGCTGTTTGCGTATTTGTATAAACTCATCTTGATACATAGCGCGGTCAGCATAGTGCTCAGTTTCTTCTGCTCTAAATCGAACAACGGTTTGCTTTTCGGGGTTCCCTTTTTTTGCTAGTTGTAGGTTTGCTTGGTTGCGCTGATGAAGGTACTGGCCCAGGGTAATTTTTTTCTCATCAAGCTCGGTGCGTAATGCTGATATTTTGTTTTTAAAGTTGGTATCTTCTTCCTCGTTATCTAAGCGGTTTGATTTAAACCCTCTACGGCGACCAAGGTGAAATAGTGCGCGAGCTAAAGTATTTGCATCAACTTGTTCTATAACTGCACGGTTTCTCGCCTCGTATGGACATATTGAGTCAAAAACTTTTTTTCTGGTCTGAGCTTCTTTAGGGAGCAGGTTAGCTTCTATGAGCTCCTTAACTAACCGGCGAACACGATTTTGCCCTCTATCACGATTTCGTCGAATACCTCTGGCAATTCGACGCTCAACCGCTAAGGGTGTTTTTGTTTTGGGGTGTCTGCCATCAGGGAATATTCTAACTCCTAAGTCTAAAATTCCTGTGGGGTTATTTTTTTCATCAATAGAAAAAGCGACATATCCAATAGAAGAAGTGCCCATATCTAAGGCGAGAAGGTAGGGAGTCATTATTTATCCTTAAATCTATTTTTATTATACTACTTGACATAATAGTAAAAGATTTATACTTTTAACAGTGTATGGCGACGGTCATACACTAAGTTTAGCAACTTAAAAGATGTGTTTTATAATCTGTTAACAAGTTTTAGAACACAAAATAGATAACCCCGCTACGGCGGGGTTACTTGTTTCTGAGAATAAACTTTTCAGTCTTACGATATAAATTCAGGCTTCACTCAACCGGTTCTTGTGGTTCTTTGCTCATACGCACGGTAAGTGGTGTTTTGTTATCAAAATGAATATCTCGTTGGGGGAAGGCGATTTCAATTCCTGCATCTTTAAAAAGTTGGTCTACCTGAAAACGTAAGTCACTTTCTATAATGCGTCGTTCGATAAGTCGGCGCATGGTTACCCAAACAATAAGTTCAAAGTTAAGTGTGTTGTCGGCAAAGTCGGTAAATAGCACGATGGGTTTAGGTGTTTTAAGTACATTGCCGTGGCGTTCGGCAGCTTTTTTAAGGAGTCTGGCAACATCGCGGGTAGGGGAGCCGTAGGCAACACCAACGGTAATGCTGGTGCGTACGCGGTTGTCGTTAAGGGTCCAGTTAGTTACGCGGTCTTGTAAAAAGCTGCTGTTAGGTACAATGATGTTTACATTCTCGGGTGTATTAATGTGTGTGCTACGGGCACCAATATGGTTTACCACACCTTTCAAGTCATCTATTTGTATAAAGTCTCCCACTCTAACGG
>CBDUPS010000476.1:0-1541 GCA_965369155.1 uncultured Spongiibacteraceae bacterium | reverse complement strand
AGGAATCATAGTTATCAATCATCAGTAACATGGTTATTCCTCCCCTACTTTTTGTTGTGCCATGGCCGCGGCGGTAAAAACTGCCCGTGCTTTATTCATGGTTTCTTTCCATTCCAGCTCAGGTTGAGAGTCCGCCACAATACCTGCCCCTGCTTGCACATGCAGCACATTATCTTTAATCACGGCAGTACGGATAGCAATGGCGGTATCCATATTGCCATTCCATGCTAAATAACCCACCGCCCCTCCGTATACACCGCGTTTTACAGGCTCCAGAGAATCAATAATTTCCATCGCCCGCACTTTGGGGGCCCCAGATAATGTGCCAGCAGGCAAGGTTGCCTTTAATAAATCAATCGCTGTTAGTTCAGGCTTTAGCGTGCCTTTAACATTTGAGACGATATGCATCACATGAGAGTAACGCTCAATAATCATTTTTTCGGTCAGTTTAACGCTACCAATGGTGGATACGCGCCCGGCATCATTACGGCCTAAGTCGATTAGCATTAGGTGCTCGGCAATTTCTTTAGGGTCGGCGAGTAGCTCTTGCTCTAAAGCTAGGTCTTCTTCTTCGCTGTAACCTCTGCGCCTTGTACCTGCTATGGGGCGTACCGACAACGTATCCCCCTCAAGACGGGTTAAAATCTCAGGGGAAGAACCTGCAATATGAAAGTCCCCCATATCTAAAAAGTACATATAAGGGGAGGGGTTTAAACAGCGCAGTGCTCGGTAAAAATTAATGGGCTGAGCGGTAAAAGGCACCGATAAGCGCTGAGACAACACCACCTGCATGGCATCCCCTGCCAAAATATATTCACGTACCGTCTCAACCGCTTGCTTAAATTTGTCTTCAGTAAAGCCTGATTTAAAATCCGCCTCACTAATAGCACCTTTATTTACCGAATCTACCGGCAACACGATGGGTAATAATGGTGCTGCTTTAAGCAATAGCGCAGCTAAATCATCTAAGCGTTGTTTCGCTTTATCAAGAGCATTAGTGTCACTAGGATTAGCATGGACAATAAAATACAAGCTGCCCTCTAAATTATCAAAAACCACCACCTCATCGGATACCGTTAAAATAATATCAGGGGTGTTAAGCACATCTTCTGGGGTGCTATCCGCTAAGGTTTTTTCAACATAACGAACGGTGTCATACGCAAAATAACCCACTAAACCACCGTGGTAATCAGGTACCCCTTCAATAGTGGGGGCGCGATAACGCCCTCGAAACTCTTCAACAAAGGCTAAGGGGTCATCACAAGTTAATGACTCAATAACACGATCATTCTCAATAACCTCAATGTTATTACCCCGCACCACCAAACGTGTGGTTGCCGGTAGTCCAATCATTGAATAGCGGCCACGCTTTTCTCCCCCTTGAACCGATTCAAAAAGGTAAGAAAAAGCACCTTGTGCCAATTTTAAATAGCTACTAACGGGGGTTTCTAAGTCAGCCATGACTTTTTTAACCACGGGAATGCGGTTAAAGCCTTGCTCAGATAACTGCTGGAATTGTTTGGTATTCATGGGAGAATCCT
>CBDUPS010000475.1:0-1551 GCA_965369155.1 uncultured Spongiibacteraceae bacterium | reverse complement strand
TAGACATAATGACCCCGCCGCAAAGATGCTGACCCCCTTCGTGGGCTAATCTTGCGACCAGAGCCATAATATATTCTCAACAATATAAACGGAGGTCAGCATGAAAAATCCTAACATAGTCTTTATCGGAATGGATACACATAAAGAAACCACCGATGTCTCTTACATTAAGGATGGGTTTGGGGAAGAAGCACACTACCTTGGTAAATTCCCTAGTCGTAAGCAGGCCATGGTGAAGTTAGTGAAACAGCTACAAAGTAAATTCTCAGGCGCGACACTTTATTTTACTTACGAAGCCGGCCCCTGTGGTTTTTGGCTGTACCGGTTGCTGATGAGTTTAGAGCAAGAATGTTTTATCGTAGCACCATCACTGATTCCTAAAAAACCAGGCGAACGAGTAAAAACCGATAAGCGAGATAGCTTACTACTTGCCCGCTTACTCAAAAGTGGTGACCTTAAAGGCATTTATGTGCCGGCAGCAGAAGATGAAGCCATTCGTGATTTGTCTCGCGCAAGAGAACGAGCCATGCGAGATTTGAACGATGCCCGCTTTCAGCTCAAGGCGTTATTGCTACGCAACCATATTAACTATAAGGGAAAAGCCAATTGGTCAGTCAAACATATGCGTTGGCTCTGTGAGATTATTTTACCCCACAGTGCTCAACAAATCGTGTTACAAGAAGCTATTCAAACCGTATGTGAACGCCAGTCGCGCTTAGATCGATTAGACAACGAGTTAACATACCATGTTAAAAAGTGGCGTTATTATCCTGTGGTCAAATCGATTCAGGCGATGCGAGGCGTTGCTCAACTGGTGGCGGTTGGTGTTATTGCCGAGTTGGGAGATTTAACGCGATTTGACCACCCATCCAAGCTGATGAGTTATGTTGGTGTCACTCCAGGAGAGCACTCCAGTGGCGAACGAAGACGAACCGGCGCGATTACTAAGTGTGGTAATACTCGAGCCAGACGACTTTTGGTTGAAGGGGCCAATAGTTATCGGTACGAAGCTCGTGTATCCACTGACATGCAAAAACGACAAGAAAGCGTTAGCAAGGAAGTCATTGATATTGCCTGGCAAGCACAATTACGGCTTTGCAAACGGTATCAATATTTACATAAGCGAGGTAAAAACCAGAATGTCATCAAGGTAGCTATCGCCAGAGAAATGATCGCCACCATTTGGCAGATCGCTAGAGAGGTTCCATTAAGACCACCTGAGCCATCCATTATACGGATGCCTGTCATGGGTGGAATAAAAGTAGCCAGTTTAGAGTGAGGGCAGGGTTTTGACAGCGATTACGAAACAATCCCCGAGGGCGTTAGGTGGTAAGTTCTTTTTAGAATAAGCCCACGAGCATAGACAGAGGACAGGTTTCACGACGTAATAAGTAAGGTAGGTAACCAGCCCACGAATACCAGCATGACAATCGTCGAACATTACTTGTCTCTATCTTGCTCTCACTCGCTTTATTTTTTTATGGAGAAATGCTTTGAAAATAAAAGTAGGATTCTCTACGAAAAAAATTGACTCGCGGGGTCATACCAACG
>CBDUPS010000474.1:0-1553 GCA_965369155.1 uncultured Spongiibacteraceae bacterium | reverse complement strand
AGGGGGGCGAATAAAGCCATCGGCATGTAAAAACTCAATATCATCAAGGGCTTCAATAAATTCCTGACCGGATTGGTAGCGCTCATCGGGGTTCTTCTCTAAAACGGTATCCATGACCTGTTGAAAACATGCAAGATGAGGAGGCAATGTGGGCACGGGGTCTCTTAAGTGCTTAATCCCTATAGCGATTGGGTCTGTGCCATCAAAAGGGGCCTCTCCGGTTAGCGCTTCAAATAAAACAATACCTAGAGAGTAAATGTCGGAGCGTGAGTCAATGCTAACACCGCGGGCTTGTTCAGGGCTCATGTACTTAGGTGTGCCGACAACTTTACCCACTTGAGTCATTTGCTTGGAGGCTGTTTGTGGCTTGGCGATACCAAAATCGGTTAGTACAGCAGAGCCATCTTCACGGAATAAAATATTATCGGGCTTTACGTCACGATGGATGTAGCCTTTTTTATGCGCATAATCTAAGGCTAGAGCGGTTTGCTGAATAATAGCAATGGCATCTTCTGGGGCTAATCCTTGGGTGATACGGCCTTGTAAGTCGCCACCTGAGTGATACTCCATGGCGATAAAATGATAGTTTTCGTGTACGCCAACATCGTAAACCGCACTTATGTGGGGGTGCGATAAACCCGCAACGATATGGGCTTCTCGTAAAAAACGCTCACCAAACGTATTGTCGATAAGAAGGTTAGGATCCATAACCTTAAGAGCAACTTTTCGGCCAAAGCACTCTTGTATCGCCAGATAAACAGTCGCCATACCGCCTTTACCTAGCTCACTTAAAATAGTGTAGCCAGGTATTCCGATAGAAACGCCCTTTTGTGGTGTGTCATTATTATTCAATAGTACGATCCAACTACAATTTCACCAATCATAAAGGGATATGGGGAACTGTGAAAGAGATAACATTATTATAATTTTTTGGATAACAAAAATCGATACGATAAGTAAGCTCTATTGGTTAAAGTAATTCTCTAATGCCTGATGGATTTTTTTGATGGGAACGAGGGCTGGTTTTTCTTCTAGAGTAATTAGTAGTTGTTGCCCTTGAACCTCATAATGGCCTTTTATTCGGCCAATCAATGACTTACCAGAGAAACAGCCCGTATGGCAATCGCCGTCAAAAAAGTGATTTTTTTCTTTGGCATAAAGACGAGTGTTTTCTATAACCTCATCAATAGGGCGAGTCGGTTGAATCACTAGGGTGTTTTTTTTCATGTTGTTGGGCGCTTTTTGTCACTTGGATAGTCATTCAATATTTAGTATAGACACAAAACTAAATGTTAGAGAGAGTGTTTAAAAAAGGAGCAATTAGCCCCTTTTTTAATACTGCACTTTTAGGCCGATGCTTTAGGACCGGCATTGACGATAGCTTCTGCCACATCAAACTTTTTAATGTTCTCACTAAAAAGCGTAGCCAGCTGATTAGCGGCCGCGTCGTAATCCGCTTGGTTATCCCATGCTTTACGAGGGTTTAGGTATTTACTATCAACACCAGGCACTACGGTGGGGATATCTAAATTTAGTATATCTAAATGCTCGGT
>CBDUPS010000473.1:0-1565 GCA_965369155.1 uncultured Spongiibacteraceae bacterium | reverse complement strand
GAAAAAGCTTTTCTACTTGGGTGTGGGCTGTTAAGGCAAAAACTTGGTACTTATTGGGATGCAAAGCAATAACGGATAATGTGCTTTCTCCCACTGAGCCGGTTGAACCTAAAACTGTAACTGTTTGCTTTTTCACAAATTATCCTTGGTGCATCAAGGCAAGGGCAAATAGGGGTAGCCCTGCCGACAAGCCGTCTAAACGATCGAGAACACCACCATGTCCTGGCAAAATATGGCTACTGTCTTTAATTTGTCGATGACGCTTGAGCATGCTTTCAAACAAATCACCGACGACTGACGCCAAAACAATAAGAACCGTTAAAATAATATTCTTTAACCACATACTCTGCGGCACTTGTCCGTACCACATCACCGCACTGGCTAATATCACCCCACAAAATAAACCGCCCCAAAGACCGGCCCAAGATTTTCCAGGGCTCACTGCAGGTGCTAACTTTTTCTTGCCAAACAGGCGACCAAAAGCATAGGCTCCAATATCAGCGGCAGCCACTAAACCAACAGCCAATACAATATAGACAATGCCATTATCTAAACTGTGCATCCAAATTAAGGATAAAAATGCAGGCAATAACACAAGGAAACTTAATAAGTAACGTACCGCCGTAGTACGCCAAATCACCGTACTAGCGGGAAAGCTTTTTACCCATAAAAAGGCCACCGCCCACCAGCCACTGGCTAGGGTAAATATCATATCTAAATATTTAATATTCAATTTCTGCGGGCCGCCTAAAATATAAACCACTCCCAACATAACACCGGTAAAAGCGCCGATAGAAACAATCGATGCCGCCCCAGAGAAGCCAGATAAATTAGCCCACTCCCAACTAGCCACAATAAAAACAATCACACATGCTATAAAAAATACCTGTGGGGGCGCTAAAAATAAAATAGCTAAAACCACTAAGGCCATAATAATGGCTGTGACAACTCGCTCTTTTAACATGGTGCATCCCCTGTAATTTGATCACCGGTTAAACCAAAGCGACGTTGACGAGACGCATAATGAGCTAATGCCTCAGAAAATGCCTGCTGATCAAAATCAGGCCAATAGCACGGCTCAAAATAAAGTTCGGTATAGGCAAACTGCCACAATAAAAAGTTACTAATCCGTGACTCCCCACCGGTACGAATACACAAATCAGGAGCGGGTAAGTTAGCGAGAGTAATATGTTGCTGTAGATGGTCTTCGGTTATCGCCTCTGGTTGCAACTCGCCACTTTTTACCTGCTCGGCAAGTTTTTGAGCGGCTTGAGTAATATCCCAACGACCACCATAATCAGCGGCAATCGTGAGCACCGTATCGGTTTCAGCAGCGGCTGTTATGGCTTCTGCTGCGACGATGGCTTTATTAAGTGCGGCTGAAAACCGTTGACGACTACCAATAACCTGTAAACGCACTTTATTTTGCGCAAGTTTTTTGGCTTCTTTGGTTAAATAGCTTAAAAACAACCCCATAAGCGCCTCCACCTCTTTCGGTGGACGCTGCCAATTTTCGCTACTAAAAGCAAATAAGGTTAAATGAGGGATTTGATTATCTCGGCAGG
>CBDUPS010000472.1:0-1577 GCA_965369155.1 uncultured Spongiibacteraceae bacterium | reverse complement strand
CCCTGTTTTAGCGATGGGGCCTATTTTTGCTAACTTACAAGTGGCGGCTAAAAATGGCGTCACGATTACCGATGGCGGTAGTGTAAAAGCACAGATTATAGACGCTGCGCGTTTGGCAATGGGCGAGGTTCCCGCCTGTTTTGTACCGGGTCACCCTATTGCCGGATCTGAAAAAAGTGGTGTTGAGTCAGGCTTTGCTACGTTATTTGAAGGGCGAAAAACGATCTTAACCCCTCTAGAGACAACCCCAGAACACCTAGTGCAAAAAGTGTCTTTGTTGTGGGAGGCAATGGGTAGCACAGTGGTTACTATGTCCTATCAAGAGCATGATCGTATCTTGGCGGCGACAAGCCATTTACCTCATTTACTAGCCTATACATTGGTAGATTTATTGTCACAGTCAGAAGATGGTCAGGCTATTTTTCAGTTTGCCGCTGGTGGCTTTAAAGACTTTTCTCGTATTGCAGCAAGTGACCCTGTGATGTGGCACGATATTGTGTTGAGCAATAAAGAGGCATTGTTAAACTGTATTGATGGTTTTACCACGCACTTGAGTCATATTCGTCAGGCTATTGATGATAATAACGGTGAGGCATTGTTAGAAAGTTTTCAGCGTGCCAAAAAAAATCGTGACCATTTTGAAGAGATTTATAACGAATCTAATAAAACAAACTAATTGATTGAGAGAGTACTATGAGTGATGCGCATCCCTTTGCTGTCATGCTGGCGAGCCATAGCTTGGCGCCTTTGTCGGGGACTATTCAGGTGCCAGGGGATAAATCTATTTCTCATCGGTCCATCATGTTGGGATCGTTGGCTGAGGGTACAACTCAAATTACCGGTTTTTTAGAGGGTGAAGATAGTCTTGCTACATTAAATGTATTCCGTGCTATGGGCGTAGACATTACCGATCCTAAAAATGGCGAGGTAACGGTAAATGGTGTGGGGCTCTATGGATTAAAAGCACCGAGTAAACCCCTTTATGTAGGTAACTCAGGAACATCGATGCGGTTACTTGCAGGCTTGTTAGCGTCACAATCTTTTGATGTGACATTAACCGGAGATAGTTCGTTAACCGGTCGCCCTATGAATCGTGTTGTGCTGCCCTTAAAAGAAATGGGCGCCAATATAGATAGTAGAGAGGGAGGTTACCCACCACTAACTATAAAAGGAGGTTCTTCTCTTAAGGGGATTAACTTCACCATGCCTATGGCCAGTGCTCAGGTCAAGTCGGCATTATTATTGGCCGGTCTTTATGCTGATGGGGAAACCACTGTTACGGAGCCTGCACCTACACGGGATCATACGGAACGTATGTTAAAGGGCTTTGGTTATCCGGTAAGCGTGGATGGCAGCAAAGTTACCATTAAGGGTAAACAAAAACCATTACAAGGGCAGTTGATAGAGGTTCCTGGTGATATTTCATCGGCTGCTTTTTTTATGGTGGCAGCGGCTATTGTTCCCGGGTCAGAATTAACTATTAAGCATGTGGGTATTAATGCCACACGAATAGGCGTTGTTAATATCCTAAAATTGATGGGTGCGGATATCACTTTAACCAATGAGCGTGAAGTAGG
>CBDUPS010000471.1:0-1577 GCA_965369155.1 uncultured Spongiibacteraceae bacterium | reverse complement strand
AAGGTGAGCGACTGGACTGGGTGATACAAAAGGCAACCGAACTTGGGGCGAGCCATATTACGCCTCTCACCAGTCAGCGAGTTGATGTTAAGTTATCTGCAGATCGCTGGGAGAAAAAGCAAACTCACTGGGAAAAAATCATTATTAATGCCTGTGAACAATGTGGGCAAAATATACTCCCACAATTACACCCTGTCACTCCATTGACTGACTGGATTGAGAACCGAGTAGAAAACAAAAAACTCGTGATGGATCCTGAGGGAGAAACGCTCACGTTACAAAAAACCGATAACACCGCGTCTTGTGCTTTATTGGTAGGCCCTGAAGGCGGACTGGATGATTGGGAAATTCAACAGGCACAGCAACAAGGGTTTGAACGCTGGAAGTTAGGTAACCTTGTTTTACGAACCGAAACCGCCCCCGTTGCAGGCATCGCTATTTTGCAATATAGCTTAGGGTGATTTTTAAGACTTTTAAATAAGTTGTTATTCAAGTATTAAAGTATTTTACTAATCAGTTTTTCAATTTTATCAAAATCAGGAATAACTGCCGTTATATTAGCCCCTTCCACCTTCATTGCTTCTACATCACCTAATGCGCCTTTTTGCTGCTGAGTAAACGTTTCAGCATCAACCCGCATTAGCCTAGGAGCGCCCTGTGTTACTAGCGCATAAAATGGCAGTTTTTCTCCCACACCATTGATAATACAAAGGGTCTCTTCTCCGGTTTCGGTGGATACACCAGCACCATTTAACCCCTCAAAGGATAGCATTGGGATTTTTTGGTTGCGCCAATTAAGCACCCCTAAATACCACTCTGGTAACTTGCCTTTTACTTTTTCTGGCGCTGAGTAACTCATTACCTCTGCAACAGTGACATTCGGGATAAGTAGAGTCTTCCCATCCACGGGTATCAGTAAAGTTGCCACTTCTGCTACTGATGCATTATTACTCATTATTTTACTCGCTTTCATCTTTATAAAATGCAGCCAAAGCTTGAGCTAACTCTGTTGGCGTGCCTTCTTCAGTCACTAAATTTAATGCTTTTACACTATCAGGCATAGAGCTTACCGCACAGCTTTCTGCTGTTTGTGCCCAAACAGAGCCACCAACCTGTTTCATCGCGGCACTACCTACCGCACCATCATTACCCATCCCCGTAAAGATAATCGCTCCACTATCACCGCCATAAACCTCAGCGACATTGCTAATCACTCTATCTAAGCTAGGCGAAAAAACCCCATCCCAGTTTTTCGTTAATACATAAATGCGGCCATTCTCTACAAAGTCTACTTGGTGGTCTACGGGCACAATTCGCACATCACCATGGCGTAAAGGCCTTTCTTCATCACACATAGAAAAATTAAACTGATTATGTCTGCCTAATACTTTTGATAACATCGAGTCAAAGCTAGAATTAATATGTTGTGCGTATATAAAGGCCACGGGGATATCGCTAGGCAGAGCATCGAGAAACTCTTTAACTGCTGCCGGCCCCCCAGTAGATGCCGCTAACACCCATACATTTAAGGCTTCTGTTGCGATAAGCATTGGCTTACGACGTCGTACCGGTTGTTG
>CBDUPS010000470.1:0-1578 GCA_965369155.1 uncultured Spongiibacteraceae bacterium | reverse complement strand
ACTCGCCTTCTCTTAGTAAATTGGCAGGTACATACTGATTTGCACCATGACAGGCTGTATCCGTCGTACTAATACCATAATAAACCTGCATATTTTCAACGCCCTCTACTATCTCAACGGGCGTACCAAAAGCACCGGTATCACTCAGCGGACGGCTCCATAAGCCCACAGGGCCGTTACCATTACGACGGGCAACAAAATAAGCATCTGATGACAAAGGCGCCACTGTAGCAGTTTCAACCTTTAAATTAGCTAACTTGTCTGCCTCTATATTTCCAGGAGCACAGCTACCGTCTGCAACAAAACCTGTGCCTGCATCAGCACATGACTGCACAATAAAAGTTTTAGTACAGTCACTCACAATCAACACCTTATTAGCCGTATTGCCACCGGGTAAAGCAAGTGCCGATTTATCCTTAAGCAGTATAGTTGCCGTGCCTGCACCATCAGCAACTGAAGTAACACGACTAGTACCACCTGATGTACCCCAAACTTGTAGTGCATCACTACCGACTAAACCGATAAAAGGTGCACCACCATCACCATTACTTGGTGTGGTTGTCCCGGTAGTAGTAGTTGTTACAGGGGCAATAGTTGCCCCATAACCATTACCAGCATCCCAACCTTCAATACCATTTTTAGGCTGAAATATACCCGGCAAATCAACTAAGACATCAACTTTTGGTGAACTACCATCTGCACCTCGCCCACCTTTATCTGACATACATCCAGAATAAGAACTCATTCTTACCTGGTTGGTTAATCGCTCCATCGCATAGCGACCCGCCTCTTGTACTAGAGCTAAATTTTCTTGATAGCGGTTTGTTTTAAAGTTTGTTTCATATATTTTTAAAACACCCGTCATTAAAATAAGTGCAATAACCATCGCAATAAGTAGCTCTATCAGTGATAGACCTAATTGGCTCTGAGGAGTATTTATTATGTTTGTTTTCATCGAATCACCTCTATAGATACCCGTGGATCATTACCATCAACAACACCATCACGGTTATCGTCCCACCATATTTTTACCGCATAGGTACCTGCCCCGGCCTCACATCCATCAGCACCAACACCTGTACCATCATCAGGCGATGTGTCTTGGCAAATCACACCTTCACCTAAAGGTAAGGAACCTGTTACTAATGCTTCCCACTCACCATAATCGTCAGCGGCTAACGCAGCAGAGTTACAGGCGTTATTACCGTAACACCCCCCTGCACCTGCACCACCACCGGTTGAGTAGTTATAATTCTCTTCTCTATTCGCTCGCATACGACCCGCCATATCCTGAGCCAAAGTAACGGCTTGTGTTCTGTAGTAAGCGCTCTGATTACCTTTAACGCTGTTCGCCATTAAAGATGACATGCCTAAAATACCAACAGCAAGAACAAAAAACGCTACCATTACTTCTATTAACGAAAAACCCTTCTGCTTCGACAGCTTGGAATATATCGGTTTGTTTTTTCTATTATTTTTTGACATTACGAGCATGATAAGGCCCCGCCATTATAA
Organism: uncultured Spongiibacteraceae bacterium; assembly: GCA_965369155.1. GTDB lineage: Bacteria > Pseudomonadota > Gammaproteobacteria > Pseudomonadales > CBDUPS01 > CBDUPS01. The sequence goes on along the minus strand of CBDUPS010000470.1, from coordinate 63 downwards.
GATTCATGAATACCATCGCCGTCCGTATCTCTTGAGCCGGTGACGATGCCAGAAGGGGCTACC
>CBDUPS010000469.1:0-1591 GCA_965369155.1 uncultured Spongiibacteraceae bacterium | reverse complement strand
TTTCTCTAGTGTGTCAGCAGCTTCAGACCCTAAGTGTACTTCGCCTCTTTTTGCTGCAAGTTGCATTTGTTTTTCTCTTTGGGCAAAGCGTAGTTTTTGTTCTTCGGTGGTTTCATCAAAACAATGGGGGCAGCTGACACCTTGCAGGTATTGTGTACTTTGCATTTCTTCTTCGGTTATGGGCATACGACAGGCGTTGCACTGGTGATAGCTGCCTTTTTCTAAATGGTGATTTACGGTTACTCGATTATCAAAAACAAAACACTCGCCTTGCCATAATGAATCCTCTACAGGGATTTCTTCTAAATATTTTAAGATGCCACCTTCTAAATGATAAACCTCTTCAAAGCCTTGCTCTTTTAAATAGGCGGTTGATTTTTCGCAGCGGATACCCCCGGTACAAAACATCGCCACTTTTTTGTTTTTTTGAGGATTAAGTTGTTGTGCAACATAATTGGGGAATTCACGGAAGCTCGTGGTTTGTGGATTTATCGCCCCAACAAAGGTACCGATTTTTACTTCATACTCATTGCGTGTATCAATTAATGTTACATCAGGGTCACTAATTAAATCATTCCACTGTTCTGGCTTTACATATGTTCCTACAATATGATTTGGATTTATATCCTCAACACCCATCGTTACAATTTCTTTTTTTAATTTTACTTTAGTGCGATAAAACGGCGGAGTGTCAGTTAGGGATTCTTTATGCACTAAACAAGAAAAACGTGAGTCTTGTTTAAGCCAATCTAAAAAGGTATCCATCGATTGACGATTAGCAGCAATGGTTCCATTAATGCCTTCTTGTGCTAACAAAAGGGTGCCTTTTATCTCTAGGCTGAGCATTTTTTTTAAGATGGGTTCTTTAAGCTGTACGTAATCGGTGAGTGTTACAAAGTGATATAGCGCGGCTACAACGGTAGTGTCGTTCATGTTGATGATCCTTTTGCCCCCTGAATCGTAAATTCAGAGCAAGTGAATAAAAGTAAATTATAACTAATTTTTGTTAGGCTGACTTAATAGAGGCTATCAAAATATGTTAAAATTTCATTGATATGGCTTAAGTTAAGTCTAAATTTTTTTAACAAAAGAGATCATTATGTCTGAATATCAAACAACAGAGCAGAAAGTAAGTTATGGCGTAGGCCGTCAATTAGGTGAGCAAGTTGCGAGTTCTCCAATACCTAATATTGATGTAAGTGCTGTAGTAGCAGGGGTTAAAGATGCCTTAGAAGGTAGTGCTAGCGCTGTGCCTGCAGAAGAATTGAACGAGGCGTTTAAAGAAATTAATGAGTTGCTGCAAGCGGAGCAAGAAAAGCAAGCTGAGTTATTATCGGTAAAAGGTGAAGCCTTTTTAGCTGAAAATGCTAAACGTGATGAAGTAACCGTAACTGAGTCGGGTCTGCAGTACGAAGTTATCAATAAAGGTGACGGTAATATCCCAACAGCCAATTGCACGGTAAAAACTCATTATCACGGCACGTTAGTTGATGGCACTGTTTTTGATAGTTCAGTAGATCGTGGTGAGCCGATTGAGTTTCCTGTAAATGGTGTTATTAAAGGCTGGACTGAAGCCTTGCAAAAAATGAAA
>CBDUPS010000468.1:0-1603 GCA_965369155.1 uncultured Spongiibacteraceae bacterium | reverse complement strand
CTGCAACTGAAAAAACTCGGTGCAAAAACAAAAAAACAAATGCCTAAACAGGTTATGTTAGGTAATGAAGATATTGAGGATGATGAAGACTATGTACTATCATCAACCTCAACAACCAAGCGCAATAATAGTGATGGAGAGTAGATCATGGCATTACCCAAAATAGGCAACATAGCACCTGCTTTTAGTTTACAAAATGAGTCAGGTGATAAAGTGAGTCTTAAAGACTTTAAAGATAAAAAAAATGTAGTGTTATATTTTTATCCTAAGGCGATGACCCCGGGATGTACGACACAGGCCTGTGGAATCCGTGATACAAAAGTGGAGTTTGATAAATTAGATACCGTTGTTTTAGGTGTGAGTCCTGATGCCTATCCAAGGTTACAAAAGTTTATTGATAAAGAGTCTTTAAACTTTTCGTTACTATCAGATGAAGATCATAAGATTACTGAAAAATACGGTGTCTGGGCATTAAAGAAATTTATGGGTCGGGAGTATATGGGGGTTGTGCGCAGTACTTTTATTATTGGTAAAGACGGCCGCTTAAAACATACAATTGAAAAAGTAAAAACAAAAACCCACCATGATGATGTGTTGTCTTGGATTAAAAGTAATTTGACGTAAAGGCTTTATATGTACTTATTAACTAAAAGTAGGATAGCTTTAGTGTTGGCTTCTGCAACGCTTCTTTTAACGTCTTGTAATCAGAAGTTAGTTACAGAGGCAGCATTAGATAAATTAGTAATAACCGCAAGTCAGGCTCCATCCCAATGCCATTTCGTGCAAAAAACCGAACCTTATACTTTATTGCCAGATAAAGCAGACCCATTGGTACGGCTTGTTTTTGCGTTTTGGTTTGGGGATAAAGAAATCACTGATTTTAAAAAAGGGTTCTCTAATATCTTTCAAGTAGAAGGGCAGGAAGATAAGGTTGATCAAATGATCACTCTTGGCTTACTGTTTGTTGATGAGCAGTCAGCTAAGGCGCATGAGGCTATTGTTGAAGAAAAATACCGCTATAGCCAAGCGCAATCTATCTACAGAGAGAAAAACCTTTTACTGTTAACGAGCCGTAGAGGGTCGGTTTCAGACAGCTGTATTAATGATTATCAAAAGCTCTTGAAAAGTAAAATAAAGTAGAGCCTTTTACAGCTCTACTAATACCCTAAAGCCTATTTCGGGGCGACGTGTTTGAGCAAATGCCTTGCTACGGTAACTGTTTGTAATGCGATCATCAGAGTCTGTGTAAGAGCCTCCTCGAACCACTCGGTTATAGCAGCTTGGTGTTATCCACGCCGATCCATCGGTAGGCGCTCCTGAGAAGTCTTTTTGGTAGCAGTCAGCAACCCATTCAGCGGCATTACCGCTAGTGTCAAAAATACCAAATGGGTTGGCACCATAGCGACCCACCTGCACGGTTGAAAGTAATGTGTTGCTAGACCAAGAGGTCAAGCAGCCTTTCTTACAATTTGCTTTGTTTTTAGCATCCTTGTCATCCCACCAATAATCACCTTTTGTGTTGGCTCTGGCAGCATACTCCCATTCTGCTTCACTAGGCAGGCGGTATGTTTTGCCGGTTACCTCAGAAAGCCACTGTGTGTAG
>CBDUPS010000467.1:0-1604 GCA_965369155.1 uncultured Spongiibacteraceae bacterium | reverse complement strand
CACTTTGTTGATAAAGTGCTGCAGCATTTTTTCGGTCACCTGGAAATCGGCGATCACACCGTCTTTCATCGGCCGAATAGCGGTAATATTTCCAGGGGTTCTACCGAGCATACGCTTAGCATCAGCACCTACGGCTTCTACGCTTTTTTGCCCATTGTGGTCACGAATAGCGACAACTGAGGGTTCATCAAGAATAATTCCTTGCCCTCGTACATAAATTAGGGTGTTAGCTGTACCTAGATCAATTGATAAATCATTAGAAAACATACCCCGAAGACGCCGCAACATAAGCTAACTTTCCTTTCATTGCCGCAATTAACGGCCTAGTTGATATAAATAAACGATATATGTGGTATTCAGCATGAGCCCATACAAGAATAGGCAGTATTTCTGCCTATTTATTCACACTTATTCTGGCATTTTCAACATCAAAATACACATTGGGTATAATCGCCTCAACTCTAGCAATCATGGGGATTCAGGGCAAGGCACAAATGTGGTAAATTGTCGTGCTTTAGTCACTCTACCCCGTGCAAGGGGTAACTTTCACCGTAAAGAGAACCTATTTATGTCTATTGACCGAGATGACATCGTAAAAGTCTCCCGTTTAGCCAAAATTCACCTCAATGAAGCTGATATCCCAGAGCTTACCCAACGCATTAATCGTATTTTATCGATGGTTGATGATATGCAGTCAATCGATACCACAGGAATTGAGCCTATGGCCAACCCAATGGATGCTATACAGCATTTACGAGATGATGTGGTCACAGAAAAAAACCAGCGCGAACAACTTATGGAAAATGCCCCCGTGAGTGAAGATGGACTGTTTTTAGTACCCCAAGTTCTCGATTAAAAGGAAGACCCCTTAATTATGTCTATTCATACCCTTACTATTGCGCAATTACAAAAAGGCTTACAGGCTAAAGAATTCTCTAGCGAAGAAGTGACGCGACATTATTTGAATCGCATTAAAAATTTAGACCACCATTATAATAGTTATATAACAGTTACCGAATCACAAGCGATTGAGCAAGCCCGAGCTGCCGATAAATTACTCGCCACAGGGCAAGTAAATACGCTAACGGGTATTCCATTAGCTCACAAAGATATCTTTTGTACTCAAGGCATTCGCAGTAGTTGTGGCTCTAAAATGCTCGATAACTTTATCGCGCCTTACAATGCCACCATCGTTGAAAAAATGGCCTCCGAAGGCATGGTGATGTTGGGTAAAACCAATATGGATGAGTTTGCTATGGGCTCCTCCAACGAAACCAGCTACTACGGTCCGGTAAAAAACCCTTGGGATGTACGCTGTGTTCCCGGTGGTTCCTCAGGGGGATCTGCTGCTGCGGTTGCCGCACAATTAGCACCTGCGGCTACAGGTACCGATACTGGGGGTTCTATTCGTCAACCGGCAGCATTGTGTGGCTTAACGGGATTAAAACCTACCTATGGCCGTGTATCACGCTGGGGGATGATTGCCTTTGCCTCAAGCCTTGACCAAGCAGGCCCCATGGCACGTAATGCGGAAGATGCAGCTCTTTTATTAAACGCCATGGCAGGTTTTGATGAAAAAGACTCCACATCTCTTAATAAGCCGG
>CBDUPS010000466.1:0-1607 GCA_965369155.1 uncultured Spongiibacteraceae bacterium | reverse complement strand
AGAAGCCGCATCAGGTGGCAATATTGCCTTGGTAAAAAATGGGGACATAATCTCTATTAATATTCCAAAACGTAGTATCGAAATGCTGGTAGAAAAACCAGAATTAGAAAAACGCCGTGCAAAAATGGAGGCTCAAGGACAAGATGCGTGGAAGCCAACTGAAGCGCGACCTCGTAAAGTTTCTGCGGCACTAAAAGCCTATGCCCTACTGGCAACCAGCGCTGATCAAGGTGCTGTGCGAGATTTAGAGAAACTTGAGAAGCTTCTCTAAATACTCTATGGATAAATAGTACTGATATAAAAAAACCCAGCTAATTCGCGGGGTTTTTTTATGATTGAGTTACCGGACAAACTACTTAAGGTATTCTTCAATTTGTCGATAGCGCTCGGCTTCTGATCGCGAATATTCTAACCACTGTGATGCTGCTTTACCTTGGTCTTTGTCTTCTCGTAACGACTTAAACACTTTCTCCGCCTCAGTAAACTGCTTGGTATAAAACAGTGCTTGGCCTAATAGCATCTGTGCATTAATAGGGTTTTTCAACTTGCCCTTATCTAAAGCACTACGAATGGCTTTTACCGCATTACTGTATTCTTCAATCGAAATATACAAGTTAGCTAAGCGAATATAAGGCGTGCCATTATCTGAGCGCTGTGCTGAACTTTCTAGCGCAGGAATCGCTTTGCGGGTTTCTTGAGCTCGACGCCAAGAATCACCTAAGAACTCAAGGTTACGTCCTGTTCTTTCAATAATTTTATCGCTAATACCCTTTTCCATTACCTTAGCGGCTTTGTAAGGCATATCGTTACTAGCATAAAGCTGAGCAATGGTGAGTAATTCACTTTCACGAGTTAACATACCCTGCTCGTAAGCAACTTCCATCATATAAAGCTGTTGCTTCTCTTTATTCACTTCCCCATACATTGTGGCTAACTGTACGAAATATTCTTTTTTAGGCCAGTTCTCTACTAAAAACTCAAGTATCTCAACCACCTTCTTCATATCTTTCTTTTCGTAATACAATACGCGTAACAAGATATACCATGTCTCTTTCGGTGTAGCTTCACGCTCTTTAGCTAAAGCAATACCTTTTTCGACATTCTCTAAAGAATTATCCCACTGCTTAGTTTGCAAATACGCCTGGCCTAATAACATATAGCCATCAATAGAAGGGGTTTCTACTAAACTTAGCCATTTTTTTAATGATGCAATAGCCTTAGTATAATCTTCTTGCATCATTTGAATTTGGGCGACGGTATACAGCATCTGTATTTCCATTGCCTCAGGAATATCTGGCTGTTGTATCACCATTTCCAAAGCATTTAATGCATTAGAGTAATCTTCTTTAACCAAGTACACGTTGGCTATAGTTCGCCAAACCATGGCTTTCTCATAGCTATTAAGCTCACGACGGCCTTCTTCAGCCAGCAGGGCCTGTAACGCCTTCATTCCTTCCGTAACTTTTTCTTCGTCAATAAGCTTTTGCGCATCAACCATTTTTTCATAAACTTTATTGCGCAAAGCTGGGGTACGGCGTACTTCTCTTTCTGCCGCATAAACTAAGCCATTGGCAACGCTATTGTCTGCACCCTGTAACTCAGAACCC
>CBDUPS010000465.1:0-1609 GCA_965369155.1 uncultured Spongiibacteraceae bacterium | reverse complement strand
TGATGGCTAAATCAGTCCAAGGAGATAGTCCTACGGCTGCGGCAGGTAAACGCCGACCGGTATCTTTTAACTTTAACAAGGTGCCAAAGGTAAGGCCTCCACCTGCAGAGTCTCCAGCAATAGCGAGTGAACTGGGGGGGAAGCCTTTTTCAATCAACCAATCGTAGGCAGTAATGGCATCATCAAGAGCGGCGGGAAAAGGGTCCTCAGGGGCTAATCGATAATCAAGAGAGAGAACGCGGCAACCGGAAGCCCGAGCTAAACGCCAAAGAAAATCTTTATGGGTGCTCATGCTTGAGCCAAACATATATCCTCCACCGTGGAGGTAAAGAATAGCTTTGTCTTGGTCGGAGCCTGCGGCATCAACCCAAAATGCAGTTAATCCCGAAATTTTAATTTCTTCAATGAGTACATCAGAGGGGGGGGACGGCATATGCTTAGTAGCATTAGCAATATTTTTACGAATTTCTTGGGGAGTGCCTTTCCATGCTTTATCGCGCAATCGACGGAGAACAAATTGAATGGCGGAAGATTGTATGCTCATATAATTAATGGATCACTTGAATGATATATTGTGATTTTACCAGCAACGGCGGTAAATTAAGGGCTCTGCTGCTCATTCCTATGTGCGCTTAACTTTTGAGCTACTCTTTTTTTATTGTATAAGGTATCTAAAACTGCTCACTAGTTTACATGTGCTATAAAAACTCACAAGGGCAATATTTTCTGTGAGTTAGTCGGTTTCGTCAATATAATATTTTTACTGTGCGTTACCACAGTAAACACTTGGCAGTATATTTGCTTTATTACGAGTGTGAGGAATGTTTTTCAGCATCACGGTAAATTTTCATCTTTGCTGCATAGGGCTCCTCTATCTCCCTTCGAGCCTCTCTTAAAATACCACCAATTTCTTTTAGCGCATCGGTGTAGCAGTCGTAAGAGTCTAACATGCAATCAAGTGGGGTTGTGATCAGGTCATTCTTAGAGATTTTTTTGGATCGCCATAAGTTTTTATAGGAGTTAATGTGGGTGGCTGAAATTAATTTCCCATACTTACTAATAACGGAGCCTATCTTACTTGATGTAGTTGAGAGTGTGCCGAGGCTTTCCATAATAACGCCCATGCCGACAAATTCAGATAGAGTAAACTCATCTGCTGCATTCTCCATGCGCTCAGCAATATATTCATTTAACCTTTTGTAGCGCTTTTTTACCGTATTACCAAAGAGGGGGTCTTTGGCTAAGGTGATGTCATTGCAGATGCTATGCCAATCTTCTTCGCTTAAGAATTCATTAATACGGGGTAAAACTTTATTTTCTTCAAGATCCACATGGCTTTTGTGCAAAATTAAATAATCTTCGCTACGAAAAGAGAGCCGTCTACGTAAATCACCATTATCTTTTTGTTTAAGCTCTTTCAGTAAATCAAGAATAGCTTTACCTTTTTGGGCTCTAGATTCGTGCTCTAGGATAAGCGTTTCAATTAGAGCTCGGCTTTGAGTGTGCTTGATGACTAACCGCTTGTATAGAATATTTTCTCTAGGGTGGTGAAACTGATCTGGGTAGTGGCTCATGTAGTGCATGATATCAAACATAATTTGATAGTCAG
>CBDUPS010000464.1:0-1612 GCA_965369155.1 uncultured Spongiibacteraceae bacterium | reverse complement strand
TTGCCATTGTTGGGAGACTAAAAATCGTGCAGTAGCTAAGCCTAACCCACCCGTGCCACCGGTTATTAACACTGTTTTTTTCATAGCTTTCTCTTTTTAAGATATTTTTAAACGCATCATCACCAACGGGTAGTATTACACTACAGCGTTGATTAAGATCAACAACCAATTAGTCATAATAAGTCTATACTGTTAAAAACAAATACAATAATAATATGATGCAGAGGATTTTACATGTTCATCAACCCCGTTGCCTTTTTAATTGCCCCACAAAAACAGTGGCAAAAACTTTCTGAATTACCAACCAATCAGTTTGTCAGCATATTGCTATATCCTATTGTGATGGTGGCCTTAGCTACTTATGCTTGGTTTTATGGTATTACTGAAGTAGGTTGGAGCATTGGTAGCGAGGGTTCGGTTATCAAAGTATCTAAAGAAAGCGCCACCCATATTTCAGTAGCCGCTTACTTTACCATGCTAATTGGCATCTCTATTATTGGCTACTTAGTCCATTGGATGAGTACCACCTACAATGCCGAAACCTCACCAACAAAAGGTATTGCACTGGTAAGCTGTACTGCTACCCCCCTTTACTTTGCCAGCCTCAGTGGTTTTTACCCTGAGCTTTGGATTAATTTAACTCTAGCTTTAGCAGCCGTGGGTTGGTCTATTTACCTCCTTTACTCCGGCGTTCCCACGTTAATGAAAATACCTAAAGAGCAAGGCTTTTTATATGCCAGTGCCGTAGCTTCTGTAGGCATGGTGATGATTATCGCCTTAATGGGCGCAACCGTTATTGCCTGGAGCTCAGGATTAGCCCCTATCTTTGTTGATTAAGACTGTGTGAAAAAGCCAGCAACTTTTAACCGGCTTAAAAAAACCTATCAAGTGACTCCTCTGCTATTTTATTTCCCCAAAATAGTAGGGGCATTATTCTTATGTAAAACCTATTTTATATAGCATTCACAGATGATTCCTCTTGCCCAATGAGTTATTATGCCGGCAAGGGCTAGCTACTAGCCCTGCGACGATATGCCTCATTGCAGAATGGGCTTAATCCACCAATAATTGGTCTTGGTTTATCCTGAGTATTTTTTATGACGTCTGCTAGTGTCTGTTCTCATAATCAAAAAATATCCTGCCACGATTGCCGTTTAAGCAAGCTCTGCTTACCTATAGCGTTAGAGCATGCTGATGTGGTTAAACTGGATAACATCGTACAAAGAGGCCGGCCCTTACAAAAAGGGGAGTATGCTTATCGCGCACAGGACCCATTTACCTCGGTATTTGCGGTACGCTCTGGTGCAATAAAGTCTTATAACTTAACTGACAACGGTCAAGAACAAGTTACCGGCTTTTATTTTCCTGGGGAAATTATTGGTATGGACGGCATTAGTAAATCCCGCCATGCAAGCTCAGCTAAAGCCTTAGAAACCTCAGCAATTTGTGAGATTCCTTTTAAAAACTTAGGTGAACTGAGCAGTAAAATACCCTCATTACAGTTACATTTTTTTCAATTAATGAGTCAAGAAATAGCAGAAGATCAACATCTCATTACCCTGCTTTCAAAAAATACCGCTGAAGAACGTATTGTAGCACTATTGTTAAGCAT
>CBDUPS010000463.1:0-1614 GCA_965369155.1 uncultured Spongiibacteraceae bacterium | reverse complement strand
GTAACCTATCTTTTCTTTTATCTAAATTTTTTTATCTGATAGGTGTGTACAACAATGCCTAAGCAAACACTTCGCAGTCAGATAAAACAACAACGTCAAGCACTATCACAGCAACAACAACACACAGCTGAGCACTCTCTAACCACTTTATTGCTACAGCAACCTGCTATTAATACAAGTCAGCATATTGCGTTATATCTCCCCCATAAGGGCGAAATAAGCCTGCAGGCTTTTGCCAAAAAAGCGTGGGAGGCTGGAAAAAATCTTTATCTTCCCGTTATTAACCCCACACATTCTAGCCATTCAAAAAGCCCCGTTATGCTCTTTAAAGAGTGGAATGCCAACAGCACTTTAATCACAAACTCTTGGGGCATAACCGAACCGAGCAACAGCCCAAGCATTAAACCAGAACAGCTTGATTTAGTATTAATGCCTTTAGTCGCCTTTGATAAAAAAGGTAATCGTTTAGGTATGGGTGGTGGCTTTTACGATAAAACTTTTGCCTTTAAAAAAACGAACCCTCAGCAAAAACCCTTGTTAGTTGGCATTGCTCACGCCTTTCAAGAAGTAGATGCTTTATCTACAAACTCATGGGATGTGGCAATGGATGGTGTAGCAACAGATAAAAATATTTTTTGGCTTTAACTAAAAAAAAGATATATGCCCTTGTGATAAAATCATCGTGCTTTTAGCAAATAAAAAAACTATCTAAAAAATTATTTGCTAAAAATTAACCACAACACTAAAGCCATCGGAATGGCTTTTTCTTAACCTAAGGATGGGACAATGAAAAAAATTAAACTCTTTATTTGTGCGTTTTTTTTAATATCGTGTACAAGCTACTCTATGCCAGAACAAAATGTTGTTGATATTTATGTCAACAGCATATCAAAAGGCGATTTTCAGTCAGCGGCTTCTGTTGTTAACAAAAAGCAGCTAAAAGACTTTCATCAATTTTTTATTGATTTAGCCAAACCATTAGATGAAAAAGGAAAATATAGTGTATTCACCTCAGGTTTCCTTGCCAAATACTCTACGTTTGAGTCTTTAAAACAAGAAGACCCCGTTAGTTTTTATGCAACCCTTTTATCATTTAGCGAAGAGATGCTGGGGATTCCAACACAAAATGTAGATGGCTATCGTTTTATTGGAACGGTAAAAGAAAACAGCCAACAAAGCTATGCGGTTGTTGTTTTTACGGTAACCCTTTATAACCAAAGATCTGATATGCCTGTATTGATTCCTTTAATATTAACAGAGGATAAAACAAGCATTGCCATTCACCCCAATATCCAAATATTAGTAAAAGCATTACCAATGCGTGTAAAAGAACAGCTGTAAGCTAGCCCGTCTTGTAAGGCTTATCTTACAAGTTGATGAGTATTCTCCTAAGCTTATGTCAGTAATTGACTCTTATTGACATAAGCATCCACTCTTTACGCCTTCATCACATTCATGTAAATAACGGCCTACTGCAGTACCTCAAAGCGCTTTACAAAAACTAGCTCACAGGCGCCATTGCCCGTGTCACTACGGCTTAATGAGCTATTCCAGCTCCAGCTACCCTGCGTTGCACTCACAAGATATCCTTCAAGGGCAATAACATTACCTTTG
>CBDUPS010000462.1:0-1631 GCA_965369155.1 uncultured Spongiibacteraceae bacterium | reverse complement strand
AACGTATTATTAACGGTGAAGACTTTGCCAAGCTAGCCAAAGAATACTCTGATGATATTGGTAATGCTCGGGAAGGTGGTGACTTAGGCTGGGCAAACCCTGGAATGTTTGTCCCCCCCTTTGAAAGCACTATGAATAACACGAAAAAAGGTGAGATAAGTCCGCCCATTAAAACGCAATTTGGTTGGCATATCGTGCAGGTACTCGATCGTCGTGAACAAGATGTTACCGAACAAATTCGTCAAAATATGGCTTATGAGCATTTATTTAAACAGCGTTACGATGAGCTATTAGCCATTTGGCTACAACGTATTCGTGATGAAGCCTATATCGAGATTAAATAACCATGACCTTGCGAATTGCCATTACCCCTGGTGAACCCGCAGGCATTGGTCCAGATATTCTTTTACAGTTAGCACAAACCCAAGGCACTGAAGAGCGGGTGGCCATAACAGACCCCGCTTTACTAGAAGAACGGGCTAAAATACTAGGGCTGCCCATTACCCTAAAAACCGTAGACTTCACCCAACCCGCCCAACCCTCCAAAGCAGGAGAGCTAAGTGTTTTGCCTATTACCCTTAAGGCTCCGGTAAACGCCGGTACCTTAAACCCTAAAAACAGTACCTTTGTTTTAGAGACCCTAGATGCGGCTATTAATGGCTGCCTACAAAAACAGTTTAGCGCGTTGGTTACAGGGCCGGTTAATAAAGCGGTGATCAATGATGCGGGGATTCCCTTTACCGGTCACACCGAATATCTTTGCCAAAAAGCCAACAAAAAACAGGTTGTTATGATGCTGGCAACCGAGGGCTTACGGGTAGCTCTGGCCACAACACACCTACCTTTACGTGATGTCGCTGATGCTATTACGCCAGAATTACTCACCGATATTATTACTATTTTTACAACACGATTTACGCCACCACTTTGGTATAAAAAATCCGCGTATTTTAGTCTGCGGATTAAATCCCCATGCCGGAGAAGACGGCCATTTAGGTGATGAAGAAATTCGTGTTATTACACCGACGTTACAAAAGTTACGCCAACAAGTGTTTTTACTAACCGGCCCATTACCCGCCGATACCTTATTTACCCCCCCGCATCTTCCGCAAGCCGATGCGGTATTGGCGATGTACCACGATCAGGGATTACCCGTATTAAAATTTAAAGGGTTTGGCCAAGGGGTTAACATTACCCTAGGCTTACCTTTTATTCGCACCTCGGTTGATCACGGCACCGCCCTTGATTTAGCCGGCACCGGTAAAGCCTCTATCGGTAGCTTACAACAGGCCTTGCTCTATGCAAGCCAGTGCCTTAACCCTACAAAGCAAACCACTATCTAATGTCTTTTGAAAAACACCAGCCTCGTAAACGCTTTGGACAAAACTTTTTACATGATGAACGAGTTATCGACAACATCATTAAAGCCGTTTCTCCCCAAGCTACCGATACCTTAGTCGAAATTGGCCCAGGCCAAGGGGCACTAACCGATGCCTTAGTGGCTAATGCAAAACACATTACCCTTATTGAAATTGATCGGGATTTAGTGGAACAGTTACGTCAGCGTTATCAACACCTCGACAATGTAACGATTATCTCGCAAGATGTTTTAACCTTTGATTTTGCTACTT
>CBDUPS010000461.1:0-1634 GCA_965369155.1 uncultured Spongiibacteraceae bacterium | reverse complement strand
TACCCGTGCCTCCTGATAAAACATCATTACCCGCAAGACCATTAAGCGTATCATCACCGTCTAAGCCTGCGATATAGTCGTTACCGGCGGTACCGGTCTCAAGATTATCGCCATCATGATCAGCAAACTCATTACCAATCGTGCCCAGTGTTAGTGTTGCGGTATCTGTATCGCCATCATCATCAGTTAAGGTATAGATAATTTTTTCATTATCAAAAGCCGTCGCTGCATTGTTAATCCCTGCCGCCGTCACCGTCATTTGCCTTATCGCGCCAGCGGCATCAGAACCTGCAAGAATACGAATAGAGCCAACATTATTATCGGTTATAGAAACGGTTTCTGGGTCAGTCAAATCGCGGAAGGCAACCTGTCTGATAAGCTCTCCATCAATACCATAAACGCTAATAGTAAATGACTCATAAGTACCATCTAAATCATCTATCTGTAGGTCTATGTTATTAACCCCATATTCATAAACGGTAGGGTCAAAGGTTAGTATCGCTACTTCACCCTGATCAATACGAGAGCCTGACGCACCACCTGTAACACCCAAGCCGCGAGTCCCATGATAATTAGCTGACCCACCTTCGGTGGATACCAATATACCTGTTGCCGCCCCTGGGGCACCTAAACGAAAATCAACCGAGGTATTACCAGCGTTGACCGCCTGGGTGGGGTTACTCGCAACATTACTCACATCATATTCATACCAACCTGCGGTATTCATTGAAAATTCAGCCAAGTTATCATCGTTAGTTAACTGCAATAAGCCACTACTCACCGAATAGGTATAGTTAGTGCCATCAACCGCAACGGTTGTTGTACTACCCACATCTACATTTAGGTCTATGGTATCTCCATGAAACTCCACATGACTTACTTGGGCATTATCAATGGCGATATCAACACCTTCACCTTGCGAAGCAAAAGGCAATACATTAGTTGCTAAGCGCTCACCGCCATCGGTTCCTTGTCCGCTAATAACGTTACCTGTGGTTAAATCTTCTCCCACACGCACAGTATCTTTATCGTCATTGGCAACTGGCTCACCATCAACCACAGCGATAGTCATTGTTGTTATGCCAGTAGGTGCATAGTCTCCATCGTTATCTTTAATAGTAAAGTCAACATCAAAGCTTGTGCCCTCTACCGCCGTGCCTCCAACAAAATAGCTGTACTGCCCAGTATTGAAATCAAAAATAAGATCACCGAAAGTAAAACCATTTGTATCATTCAATGTAAGTGAGGACCCAACAACAGCAGCAATGCCACCATCATTGGTAATGCCACCCGCCCCTGCATTTGCCGTAGGATCAAAAGTAAAAGTAACATCTGTTTCTGGAATGTTATCTCCACCAATTTGATCTAACTGAAACACTGCGGTTTCTACATAACCATCATCAGCGCCAAGCTCCACATTGGTAATTGTTCCGGCACTTAGTACACTGCCTTGGAATCCACCTTGAATGGTACTTAAAAGCTCAGCCTCTAATTGTGTCAAATCCGGCACACTAATGGCGGGGTCTTTAACACCATCTTTATCTTGGTCTGCAGTATGGATACCGTTTAAGTCAGTAAAGTCTTGAATACCCGCACCAATAGCTACAGCAAAAACTTCCATGTTATTTGTTGTT
>CBDUPS010000460.1:0-1640 GCA_965369155.1 uncultured Spongiibacteraceae bacterium | reverse complement strand
AAATAGGCCTACCCAAAGAGTATTTTAATGACGATGTGAACCCTCTACTTGTAGAACAAATACATGCCGCCGCAAAAGAGCTTGAAAAACAAGGTGCTACGTTAGTAGAGATTTCACTACCCCACACATATCTGTCGGTTCCTGCTTATTATGTTATTGCCCCAGCGGAGGCATCGGCCAACTTATCCCGCTATGATGGGGTACGTTTTGGTTACCGTTGTGATAACCCGAAAAACCTAGAAGATTTATATACAAGAACCCGCTCTGAGGCTTTTGGGGCGGAAGTAAAACGCCGTATTTTAGTGGGTGCTTACACCTTATCGGCGGGTTATTACGATGCCTATTACCGCAAAGCCCAGCAAATTCGTCGCCTCATTAAAAATGATTTTGTAACCGCCTTTGAATCAGTGGATATCATTTTAGGCCCCACATCGCCCTCTCCGGCCTTTGAGTTTGGCTCTAAAACTGATGACCCGGTAACAATGTACCTAGAAGATACCTTTACCATTGCCACTAACCTTGCAGGTCTACCAGCCCTTTCGGCACCAGCCGGCTTTATTGATAACAAACCTATCGGTATGCAGTTAATTGGTAACTACTTTGCTGAGGCGCAATTACTTAATGTTGCGCATATCTTTCAAACTGTTACTAACTGGCACCTACAAACCGCCAGCGATATAAAGGAGTAATTTATGCAGTGGGAAACCGTTATTGGCCTTGAGGTTCATGTTCAGCTGGCTACACAAACCAAATTATTCTCCGGAGCCTCTACTGCTTTTGGTAACGACGCCAATACTCAGGCCTGTGCTATTGATATGGCCTTACCCGGCACACTGCCTGTTCCTAATAGGGAGGCATTTCGTTACGCCATTATGTTTGGCCTTGCCATTGATGCCGAGATAAATCACACCTCATTTTTTGAGCGAAAAAACTATTTTTATCCCGATCTCCCCAAAGGCTATCAAACCACACAATTAGAAAAGCCTATTGTGGGAGCCGGTCATCTGGATATCACTCTTGCTAATGGCGAAAACAAACGGGTTCGTATTCATCATGCCCATTTAGAAGAAGATGCGGGGAAATCGTTACACGAAGATTACCACGGCATGTCGGGCATTGATCTTAACCGAGCCGGCACACCATTAATTGAAATTGTCTCTGAGCCTGATATGCGTACCGCCGAGGAAGCCGTCGCCTTTGCTAAAAAATTGCATAGCTTGGTTACCTCTTTAGGTATTTGCGATGGTGAAATGTCTCAAGGCTCTATGCGCTTTGATGTCAATATTTCTATTCGCCCCAAAGGTAGCGATGTATTAGGCACCCGCACCGAAACGAAAAACTTAAATTCGTTTCGCTTTATGGAAAGCGCCATTGAGCTTGAAGTCGACCGACAGATTTCTATATTAGAAGATGGCGGAAGCATCACCCAAGAAACACGACTTTACGATGGTGACAAGCATGTTGCCCGCTCTATGCGTAGCAAAGAAGAAGCTAACGACTATCGTTATTTTCCCTGCCCAGATCTACTCCCCGTGACATTTACTGAAGACGAAATAAATACTATTAAAGCTACACTGCCAGAACTTCCTGAAATCCGTCAGGCACGTTTTCTAAAAGAGTATCAGCTATCAGAGTATGAT
>CBDUPS010000459.1:0-1640 GCA_965369155.1 uncultured Spongiibacteraceae bacterium | reverse complement strand
AGGGCAGAGCAGGCAAGTATCCGTTAGCCGCGAATTAACAAAAACCTTTGAGAGCACCTTTTATGGCACATTGCAGCAAGCGGTTGAATACTATCAAGCTAACCCTGATCAATGCCGAGGAGAGTTTGTTATCACCGTAGCAGGGGATACTAGCGTTCCAAGTCATGAGCTGTCAGAGCAAGCCGAACAACTGGCCGATTTGCTACAGCAAGAACTCCCTCCTAAAGCGGCTAGCCGTATTGTGGCAGAGCATTACCAAATACCTAAAAAAAGTGTCTACGATTACCTGCTATCTAAAAAGTAGCAGGAAATGCCGCTATTATTTGTAGTTTTAGTTGTATTTAGCAGCAAATACCGCTAATTTCCCCACCGAGCCAGCCAGGCAGTCGCTGTTGCTGAAAAGCTTCAGAGGAAAGTCCGGGCTCCATAGGGTAGAACGCCAGGTAACGCCTGGGCGGCGTGAGCCGACGGCCAGTGCAACAGAGAGCAAACCGCCTAAGCAAACATTGTTTACAGTGTTTGCCGGTAAGGGTGAAAGGGTGCGGTAAGAGCGCACCGCGTAACTGGTAACAGTTTACGGCATGGTAAACCCCGTTCGGAGCAAGACCAAATAGGGATCCTACGGCGCGACCCGCGCTGGATTCGGGTAGGTTGCTTGAGGGTTGCGGCGACGCAACTCCCAGATGAATGACTGTCCAAGACAGAACCCGGCTTATCGGCTGGCTCACTTTTTCATGTGTCACTTATTTTCAAATGGCTGCGGCCAATAGTAAATGGCGAGAGCAATAGCTGCGGTATTTTTTCAGTAGTTTACTGAGAGAAGCCTTTTTCTACGATGGAAAAATGGCAATGAAGCTGCCGTAGATTTAATAAAATATCAGGCATAATGTTATTGCCTCGCAATTGATTTTTATTTGATTGCATTGCCTGCAACAGATGGGTTAGTATTTAAGTGTTAGCTATTGGTCGTTACGGTAAAATGTTTTACAGCACCTATAGCAGCAGCAAGTAGTTTTTAGAACAGCCTGCACCACGAAATTGTTAAAAAAGACCTTTAGTCGTACTAAGTTTAGTAAGCTAAAGGTGCGTCTTACGCTTCCTATTTCCAACAATAGATAAATAATACTCCTAGATACTAAACTATGGGGTAATTAAGCTCGTCTTTTATGGGGGCTAAATGTGCATAAACCGATATTCTTTGTGCCGGCATTAAGTAGAAACTGTATATTATAAATGTTGTTAAACATTGCTGAGGATATGTAATGAATACAAGACCAGAAATCACTATTTCATCATTAGATGCTGATAGATTGTATGCCCTAATTGAAAGTTTGCCCGCCAATAGTCTGGCTGGGGTAAGCGAACTTGAGGTAGAGCTTGATCGTGCTAATGTGGTTGCACCTAAAGATATGCCACCAACCATAGTTACGATGAACTCTACAGTTAAGTTTATTGTTGAGTCATCAAAAGAAGAATTTGAATTAACTCTTGTTTATCCAAAAGATCTGGATTCAAGTGGTAAGAAAATATCGGTAATTGCGCCAGTAGGTAGTGCATTAATTGGGCTGTCGCAGGGCGACCAAATTGAATGGCCAAAACCTGGTGGTGGGGTTATTAAGGTAAAAATACAAGAAGTCACC
>CBDUPS010000458.1:0-1651 GCA_965369155.1 uncultured Spongiibacteraceae bacterium | reverse complement strand
GTATTATTGATGAATTAAAATCAGGCAATGTAGATTTTATTCCTGCTACAGAAATAGCCAATGCACTTTTGGGTGATACCATAGCCACCAATTTGTTTATGTTGGGTTATGCCTATCAAAATAATGGTCATCGTATTGAGGTAAAAGGTAGTCGCAATTTAACCGACGATGCGTCTAACCCATCGTTAGGAATGGATACCGCTTATATTGATGGAGACCACTCTCAAGTTCGTTATAGTTTTGAAAATGATGAGTGGGAAACCGAGGTTAAGTTAACCCATGGTGAAGTAGAGCATTTAATGACTAACTATCATTTGCGTAAAGCACCTGCGGCGAATGCCATGTGGCGGAAAAACTTAGCCACGGTAAAACAAGATGGTTTTCTACTCTCACTAAAGCGTAAAACCGCCACTATGCAGTGGGAAATAGGTGTTGATGGGGATCAATCAGAACATAACTCCTTTGTTACTAACCCCCACAATCCTGCATTTTATGTTAATAATTTTGCCAATGCCGAGCGACAACTGTTTGGTATTTTTTCTGAGGCGACTATTGCCGCCACGGATATTATTACCGTTGATTTAGGTCTACGTTATAACCGTGCTACGACTGATTCAGATAAAGTGAATAGTTCTATGGCGATGATGATGCCTGCGGTTGTTGCACTGCGTAACCGTTTTAATAATGCCGATTTAAAACAAGAAGATGATTTGATTGATGCGGTGGCAAAAATTTCAGCACAAATAGAAGAGGATGTTACGTTATATGCAGGTGTTGCCCGTAAAAGCCGAGCGCCTTCTTATCAAGAGCGTTATCTTTGGTTACCTATGCAGGCTACGGCAGGTTTAGCAGATGGTAATAATCATGTGGGTAATGTTGAACTTAAGCCGGAAATCTCTCACGAGATAGAATTAGGTGTTGATTGGAAAGGCAGCTACTTTCAGGTTTCTCCTCGTTTATTTTGGAAAGAAATTGACGGCTATATACAAGGTACACCAGCCACTGATATGCCGGTTGTGATGGTGAGCACCATGATGGGTGATACAACACCGCTGCAATACAATAATGTTAACGCACGTATTTATGGTGCTGACTTAGAGTATCTTTGGGAAATTAATAATCACTGGTCCGTAGGTGGCGTATTAAGTGCCGTAAGAGGTGAGCGTAAAGATATTGATGATGAGTTATATCGCTTATCACCTTATAACATGACCGCGGCGATTAATTACCGGAGTAATAATTGGTTGGTATCGGTACAAAGTGTGTTATATGCCCAGCAAAAGAAAGTCTCTAAAACCAATGAAGAAGAGCGTACAGCAGGTTATGGTTTGTTAAATGCTAGTGTGCAATATGATATGGGTAATGGCTTAACACTAGTAACGGGTATTGATAACGCACTTGATAAAAAATATGAGGATCATTTAGCCGGTTATAACCGTGCTTTTAATCCTGATATTGCAACAGGGGATAGACTGCTTGGTATGGGGCGTACCCTTTATGCCAGAGCAAAATGGCAGTGGTAGTTTGTTGTTAAGGAATAAAAAAAGGCGTCTAAAAAGGCGCCTTTTTTATTGACGGTTAATTTTGGTAATTAATAGAGTTTAACCGGCCTTACCATCTGCCCTTGGAGTCACTAATATTTTGATATACA
>CBDUPS010000457.1:0-1661 GCA_965369155.1 uncultured Spongiibacteraceae bacterium | reverse complement strand
TGAAGCTTTTGCTGAGTTAATGCACAAAAAAGTACGGACTGAATTTTGGAGTTATGCCAAAGATGAATCATTAACTAATGATGAGTTAATCAAGGAAGCCTACCAAGGTATCCGACCCGCACCAGGCTATCCTGCCTGCCCGGATCATACCGAAAAAGCCACCTTGTTTTCATTGCTTAATGGTACTGAGAATATCGGCGTGGTGCTAACGGAGCACTTTGCCATGACGCCTACTGCTGCGGTTAGTGGCTTTTATTTCTCTCACCCCAAGTCCTCTTACTTTGCCGTAGGGCAAGTAGGTAAAGACCAAGTACAAAGCATCAGTGACCGAAAAGGTAAAGAGATACGAGAGATGGAACAGTGGCTTGCTCCTAATTTAGGTTATGAGCCTTAAACGCTTCACAAACAGCTCTACCCTGTGAAGGCTCGTTACTTACAAATCCTCAACCTTGGCCTGCCTATTACGGCAGGCATGCTGTCACAGAGTATTTTAAGTTTGGTTGATACCGCTATGGTCGCCTCTCTTGACGATGCGTCGGCATTGGCGGCAGTTGGTGTGGGAAGCTATGCTAACTACCTTGCCGTAGCATTAGTTATTGGCTTGTCGGTCGGCGTACAAACCTTAGTCGCCAGACAAAAAGGCCAAGGCAATACAACCACCCTCGCCCTACCACTTAATGCTGGCTTATTATTAGCCTTGATAGTGGGCGCCGCTTTAACCGTTCTCTTTTATTTATTTTCTGTGCCATTAATTCGCCTAATTAATAATACCCCTGCGGTACAAGATATTGGCGTTGATTATTTTCAGTGGCGCACTCTAGGTATTCTTGCTCTGGGGATAAACTTTGCATTTAGGGGCTATTGGAATGGTATTAGCCGGTCGACAGTTTATTTAAAGGTTCTGATTTTTATTCAATTATGTAATGTATTTTTTAGTTATGGACTTATTTTTGGGCACTTTGGCATGCCTGAACTAGGCGCACCTGGCTCTGGACTGGGAACAACCATCGCTTTGTATTTAGGCACCATCGCCTATTGGTTTATTACCCAACGCCACGCAAAAGAACAAGGTTTTTTAACTCGCTGCAAAAAAAGCGAACTTGCGGCTATTTTTCATTTAGCATTACCCAACTCTATTCAACATTTTTTTGTTGCTATGGGAATCGTGGTTTATTACTGGCTATTAGGCCAAGTAAGCTTAGAGGCCGTTGCTGTAGGCCATGCTCTAATTAATATTTCTTTATTTATTATGTTACCCGCCAATGGACAAGGAATGGCCGCCACCACATTAGTAAGTCAGGCTCTAGGTAAAAGTAATATTGATGATGCCTATCGCTGGGGGTGGGATAGCGTAAAAGTTTCCTCCCTCTTACTGTTTGTTTTAGGCTTACCTTTGGTTTTTTTCGCCCCACAGATTCTCTCGTTGTTTACCCCCGATGACCCTGCCTTGATTCAACTCGGAACACTGCCATTACAATTAACTGGAGCCAGTGCTGTATTACAAGCCATATCTATTACCTTATCCCAGTCGCTTTTAGGCGCCGGTGCTAACCGAAAAGTGATGTTTTACTCTCTTGCTATCCAATGGTGTTTAAGTTTGCCATTAGCAGCCTTTGTTGGGTTAACATTAGGCTATGGCTTACTTGGATTTTGGATCGTTC
>CBDUPS010000456.1:0-1662 GCA_965369155.1 uncultured Spongiibacteraceae bacterium | reverse complement strand
CTTATTAAATAATTTATTTAATCTATACCGCCTAGACCCTGACTATGCCAACGCGCTTGTTAAAGGTAAGCCTTATAGCAAGGGCACACCACAAACAAATATGTTAGCGTTTAACACTGTACAGGATGCAGCTGCTGTTGCCGGCCAGCCTGATAGCTGTGGCAATACTAATGAAAACAGTAAAGGCTCCAGGGTTGGACTAGAGATAACCAATACTTATGTTTTCTCCGACCAGTTACGCTTACTTACCGGATTAAGCATACAAGAAGAAAAAATTAAGTCGCAAACTTTTTTTAGTGGCACAGAACATCAGTGGCGTCATGGGCTCTTTTTTCATACTGAATATAAACCTACTGAAGCGTGGTCTATTAACGTCGGTGGCATGTTTCAAAACGAAAAAAACACCAACTCTGACTTCTCTCCCCGAGTTGGCGTTAACTGGCATATTACCCCTAACCACACTATTCGCAGTATTTGGTCTGACGCAATAAGAACCCCTGATCTGTTTGAGACAGATCTAGACTGGTATTACACACTCGATCATTTATACCCTACAATTTTAGGCAGTAGCACCGCCAACTACACACCTAGCAAACAATCCACAACTCGTTTAAAAAATGAAACCATTACCTCTTATGAAATAGGTTATTACGGCTTGTTTCCCGAATGGAATTATTCCATCGACATAAAATTATTTCATGACTCTTTAGATGACCTAATTAGTGATTCAATTTCATTAGAGTCACCACCATTTAGTAATGACGGCTGGGTTGAGCAAAAAGGTATAGAGGTTGAGTCTAGCTGGAAAGCGAATGATTTTCTTAACTTTAGACTAACTTATGCCAATATAGATACAGAAAGCAATCGACATCAAGAACTCGCCTTCAGCCCAAGAGAAAGCGGTAGCTTATATGGCATTTTTAATATCAACAATAATTGGCAAGCATCTTTGGGTTATTATCATGCCGACAGCATAAACAAATACAAGTATCGTCGTGTCGATGCGCGCATAGCATACACCATTAATACAGGAGAAAATCAATTACTCACTATCGCCCTATCGGGGCAACATCGATTAGATAGAAACGGTGACATCTTTAAAAGCAATCAATACAAAGATGCAAGTCATGTCTATTTAACTATTGAGTATCAGCTGTATTAATACCACCTAGGAAAACAATGAAACGGATTTCAACAACCCTAAATGTATTTTTGTTACTTGTATTCTCTCTAGTACAAGTAGCAGCTTACGCAGATACAAAGACAGCAAAAGATACAGCACCCTCTAGCTACACCATTGATATTTTAATACCAAAAAATTTGGATTCTTTTAATGAATTACAACAGAAGATTTTAGAGCAAAATAAAAATATTAATGCAACGGTTTCTCTTATAACGGAGATAAATCCCAAGCAAAAAAAACCGAATAGCATTTTAGTTACGGTCAATAACACTATAGATTCTGCAAGTAATGAAAGTTTAGCTTATGATGCTATCATTGCATTTTATATAAGCCCTAAAAAATACAGACAATCCCTTAATAAATTTCTTGAGAATAACCCCTCATTACCAATAACCGCTATTTATTCCACCCCCCCCATTGAACTACAGTTACATCTAATAAAAAAAATAACGCCTAAAAAAACGTCTATAGGGATTTTG
>CBDUPS010000455.1:0-1681 GCA_965369155.1 uncultured Spongiibacteraceae bacterium | reverse complement strand
TAAACAAAGATAATGCCTATTTATCGCAGGATTTAGCCACTATTCGCTGTAATTTAGAGCTAAATCTATCTAAAGATGATTTAACACCCAATCCAGAATGTACAGAACAGCTACTTGCGCTGTACCAACATTTTGAATTTAAAACATGGACGCGAGAGCTTGAAGACAAACTTGCCAATGCTGATAAGCCTGTAGAGGTGAAACCAGAGTCAGTGGCTATAGAGGCGTCCTACGAGACTATTTTAGAGCGACGTGATCTTGATCGTTGGGTAACGAAGTTAACCGAGGCAGGCGAATTTGCCTTAGATACGGAGACAACCAGCCTTAATTATATGGAGGCTCGGGTGGTGGGGGTATCTTTTGCGGTTAAAGCAGGAGAGGCCGCTTATGTGCCCTTTGGTCATGATTATATGGGAGCTCCAGATCAGTTATCTGAAGACGAGGTATTAGGTGCATTAAAGCCATTATTAGAAAGTGATAGCTATAAAAAGATTGGCCAGAATCTAAAATATGATATGAATGTTCTTAAAAATCATGGGATTACATTGCAAGGTGTTGCTGAGGATACCATGCTGCAATCTTATGTGATTAACTCGGTGGCAGGTCGTCATGATATGGATAGCCTTGCCCAACGGCATTTAGATATAACCACCATTGCTTATGAAGATGTGGCGGGAAAAGGGGCAAAGCAGCTCACATTTAACCAAGTAGCTCTTGATTTGGCGGGGCCTTACGCAGCTGAAGATGCGGATATTACTTTGCGGTTACATCAAGTTATGTCTAAAGAGCTGGCTGCTGAAAGTCGCTTGTTAGAGGTATATCGAGTTTTAGAGGTGCCTTTAGTGGGGGTATTGTCTCGGTTAGAGTGCAATGGTGCATTGGTTGATAGAGCGTTATTAACCAAGCAAAGCACCGAGCTTGCTCAATCAATGATAGAGCTAGAAAAAAAGGCCTGGAGTTTGGCAGATGAAGAATTTAACTTAAATTCACCCAAGCAGCTACAGCATATTTTGTATGAGAAGCAGGGGATTCCGGTTACTAAAAAAACCCCAAAAGGTCAGCCTTCGACCGCAGAGCCCGTATTACAAGAGCTTGCCCATGAGCATGAGCTCCCAGCGATTATTTTGCAGTACCGAAGTCTAGCCAAGTTAAAATCAACCTATACCGATAAGTTGCCAGAGCAAATTAGCCCACAAACGGGTCGGGTACATACTTCTTACCATCAAGGAGTTACTGCAACAGGGCGCTTATCATCCTCAGATCCTAACTTACAAAACATTCCTATTCGTACAGGGGAGGGTCGACGTATTCGCCAGGCCTTTATTGCCGATAAAGGTAATAAAATTATGGCGGCGGATTACTCACAAATTGAATTACGCATAATGGCGCACCTATCTAATGATGCCGGCTTAAAACAGGCTTTTGATCTAGGGCTAGATGTTCACAAAGCCACGGCTGCAGAGGTGTTCTCTGTGCCGCTTGAGGAGGTAAGTGATGAGCAGCGTCGTAAAGCAAAAGCTATTAACTTTGGCTTAATTTACGGTATGTCGGCATTTGGCTTGGCACGGCAAATAGGGGTTAAGCGAGATGAGGCGGCTCAATATATTGAGGCGTATTTCACTCGTTATACTGGGGTGGCTGATTATATGGAGCGTACCCGTAGTGAGGCAAAAGATAAGGG
>CBDUPS010000454.1:0-1683 GCA_965369155.1 uncultured Spongiibacteraceae bacterium | reverse complement strand
CCTTTAACATCTCGATTGCGTTCACAGCGAGTTTGTCCTAATTCTTTTTTTATAATGGAATACAAACCAAGAGAGATGGTTAGGATACCTAATGATTTTTCAGCCCACATGCTGGGAATGTTAAGAATAAAATTAGCGCCTAAAATAACGCCTGGAATACCAAACAATAAAATAGCGCTACTTAAATGAGCATTAAGTTTTTCTGATTTAATGTAACGAACGGTAGCGCCAATACCCAAGGCGACGGTAGCAATTTTATGTGTAGCTAACGCGATGGGAAAGTCAGCGCCTAAAAATAAAAGTGCGGGTAACTGCAATAAACCTGCGCCACCACCTGCAAGGGCCGATAAGCTATTGGCAACAACGGCAATAATAAAAAGCAGTAATTGTTCTAGCATAAAAATAAAACGCTAAACATTTTTCTGTTTTTAATCGCGCTTAAGTTTTGTAAATGCAATCTCAGCCGCAGCAAGGGCTTTATTAATAATCTGGTCTGAATGCTGAGATGAAATAAAACCGGCTTCAAATGCAGAGGGCGCTAAATAAACACCTTCATCTAACATAAGGTGATAAAACTCTTTAAAGCGGTTTAAGTTACATTGACTTACTTGTGCAAAGCTTGAGACGTTTTTTTCATCACTAAAGAACAGTCCAAACATTCCCCCAACATGATTTGTGGAGAAGGCGATACCTTGTTGTTGAGCAATAGTATTCAGCCCATCAATCCATTTGTTGGTTGATGCGCTAATGGTATTAAAAAAGTTTGGCTGGGAAATAATATTGAGTGTTGTTAATCCAGCAGCCATGGCTAGGGGATTACCTGATAATGTTCCGGCCTGATAAACCGCACCTAGTGGGGCAAGATATTCCATAATGGCTTTTTTCCCACCAAACGCACCAACAGGTAAACCGCCACCAATAACTTTACCTAGAGTTGTTAAGTCAGGAGTTATTCCATAAATTTCTTGGGCGCCGCCAAGAGATACTCTAAAGCCACTCATCACCTCATCAAAAATATTTTTTTCATCACAAAGTTGTCTTAAGGTTTGTAAAAATTCATTACTGGCAGGAATACAATTCATATTTCCGGCAACAGGTTCGACAATAACGCAGGCAACACTTGAGCCACTCTCAGCAAAAAAAGTTTTTGCTTCTTCAATGTTGTTATAGGTAAGTGTGGTGGTTAAATTTGCTAAAGCGGCAGGCACACCTAATGAGCTTGGCTCTCCTAATGTGAGGGCGCCAGAACCTGCTTTGACTAATAAAGAATCCGCATGACCGTGATAGCAGCCTTCAAATTTTACGATACGATCGCGGCCAGTGTAACCACGGGCAAGGCGAATGGCGCTCATAGTGGCTTCGGTACCAGAGCTCACCATACGCACCATTTCAATTGACGGAACAAGCTGACATATTTTCTCAGCCATTTGTGTTTCGATTTGAGTAGGGGCGCCAAAAGACGCACCTTTGGTTAATTGTTGTGTAATGGCTTCAATGACTTGTGGGTTGTTGTGTCCTAAAATTAGAGGGCCCCAGGAGCCAACAAAATCAATGTAAGACTTCCCATCGGTATCTATCAGGTAAGCACCTTCGCCTCGTTCAAAAAAAACGGGTTCACCCCCAACGCCATTAAATGCTCTAACGGGGGAGTTCACCCCTCCTGGGATATGTTGTTTTGCTTGA
>CBDUPS010000453.1:0-1684 GCA_965369155.1 uncultured Spongiibacteraceae bacterium | reverse complement strand
TGCATAATGTCGGCAACTTTTAATAAGAGCTTTCTCCCAAGAGCCCCCCCTGGATGAGAGAAGGCAAAGTCATCGGCGGTAAAACCCCG
This sequence comes from uncultured Spongiibacteraceae bacterium, assembly GCA_965369155.1. Taxonomy (GTDB): domain Bacteria; phylum Pseudomonadota; class Gammaproteobacteria; order Pseudomonadales; family CBDUPS01; genus CBDUPS01. The sequence continues at coordinate 1,595 of CBDUPS010000453.1, read as the reverse complement.
AGCATCTAATAAAGCGATAGCTAAGGCATCGCCCATTACTAGAGTGACTGTTGTACTAGAGGTAGGAGCTAAACCTAACGGGCAAGCCTCTTCGGCGACGCCCACATCAAGGTGAATGTCAGCGGCTTCAGCCAGTATGGATTGAGGGTTTCCCGTTAAACTCATAAGGGGAATCCCGAGGCGTTTAATTAGTGGTAGCAACGTTACCATCTCGGCGGTATTACCCGAATTAGACAATGCTAACACCACATCGTCCTTGGTAATCATACCCATATCCCCATGGCTTGCTTCACCTGGGTGAACAAAAAAAGAAGGAGAACCGGTACTGGCTAACGTGGCGGCAATTTTTTTACCTATATGGCCAGACTTACCCATACCGATAACAATAATACGTCCATGACAGGCGAGTAATAGCTCGCAGGCTTTCTCAAAGTCTGAATTGATACGCTTAGACAGAGCGGCAATAGCATCTAACTCAATTTGAATAGTGCGTTTTGCGGTGTTGATGAACGATGTCATGAGTTAAGTATCCATTAGATGCGTTAAATGGGATTGTTATTAAGAAACAATAAGTAATGTATAAGCTATGTAAGTAAAAATCAAAATGGCACCTTCCCAGCGAAGTAGCCGTGCTTTGCCAGGGCCTTTTTTTAAAAATAACGCGATTGCCATTAAAATAACAAGCAGTGCGGTAATGGCACTCATGGTGGCGTAATCACGAATTAATACCTCGGGGTCTAAGACTGCAGGTGTGATGAGGGCAGGAGCGGCCATAACAGCTAAAATGTTTAGTAAGTTAGAGCCTAAAATATTACCAATGGCGATATCGTGGTGGCCCTTGACGGCACTGGCAACTGATGCAGCTAGTTCTGGCAGACTGGTGCCAATAGCTACGATAGTCAGGCCAATAACAAGTTCACTTACCCCAAAATAAGTAGCAATCGTTTTGCCACCCCATACCAGTGACTGTGCGCTAATAATAAGTAGGCCAATACTGATGACCAACCAAAAAAGAGATTTTCCAAGGGGGATAGAGGGGATCTCATCTACCTCGGCTAAGGGTTCTGGTTCTTGTGATTTGCTAATAATAAGTATGGAGAAAATAACAACGAGAGTAATAAGTAAAATACAGCCATCAAGTAAATCGAGCTTATAGTCCCAGAGGCAATAAGCACCAATAACCGTGGCAATCATTAATAGAAAGGATTCCCTAAATAGCAGTGACCGCATAATAGGTATAGGGGCAATCAGTAACGTAGCACCCAAAACTAATCCAATATTAGCAATATTGGAGCCAATGGCATTACCCACGGCAAGGGCACTGGCGTTAGATAAAGCGGCATTAATAGAAACAAAAATCTCAGGGGCGGATGTTCCTAAGGCAACGATGGTTAATCCGATTAACAGGGGTGACATGCCAACGTTGCGGGCTGTTGCTGCAGCACCGGCAACAAAACGATCAGCAGACCATACAAGGCCAGCTAAACCGAGTAAAATGGCGAAAATGGCTTGTGGTAACAAAGACTATCCCCAGAGATGTGTTAAAAGTGCGTCATTATACCTGTATGCTAAGGTAAAAGGGCGGTAATATTACC
>CBDUPS010000452.1:0-1690 GCA_965369155.1 uncultured Spongiibacteraceae bacterium | reverse complement strand
ACCGGATGATATTGATAGTAATGAGGTTTTATTTGTAGAAGGGTTAGGCTTGGATTCTATTGATGCTTTAGAGCTTGGCTTAGCATTACAAAAAAAATATTGCATAAAAGTGGATTCTGATGCCGAAGAAACACGTCAGCACTTTAAGTCTGTAAGAACTTTAGCTGAGCTAATTGAATCTAAAAAATAATGACGGTAGCCGCAATGAAAACTAAAGAAGAAATTTTTACCATGTTACAAGACGTTTTAGTTGAAATGTTTGAGGTTGATCCCAGTGATGTGGTGCTACAGGCCAACCTGTATGAAGATTTAGATATTGATAGTATTGATGCTGTAGATTTAATTGTTAGATTAAAAGAAGAAACGGGTAAAAAATTACAACCAGAAGAGTTTAAAACGGTTCGCACTGTTGATGATGTTGTGGACGCTGTCTTTAAATTGTTACAATGAAGCGTTTTTTTAACGTACTAATTGTTTTGTTATTGGTGCTTTATCCCTTAGCGGTTTATTTTGGTATTCAGCATTATGAGCCTCGATTTTTGGGCTTGCTTTTATTAGCAGTTTTATTGATAAGGGAGGCATTATCTATTGATGTTTTAAAAAAAGCACAGGGCCTCGCGCCTTTATTGGTCGGAGTGATATTGTGTTTTTTTATAACATTATTTAACGATGTTTTTTTCTTAAAGTTATACCCGGTGTTAATGAGTTGTGTTTTTCTGTTGGTTTTTTCTTGGACACTTATTTCGCCGCCCTCAATGATTGAGCGTATTGCCAGAATTAAATATGATCATTTTTCTGATAGAGGTGTTATTTATACTAAAAAAGTAACCATTGTGTGGTGCATGTTTTTTATTGTTAATGCCATTATTGCAACGATCACTATTTTTTTAGACTTCTCTATTTGGACGCTTTATAACGGATTAATCTCATACCTTTTTATGGGGATTTTATTTGCCTGTGAGTGGCTGATTCGTCAAAGAGTTTTAAAGGAACAGTAGAGTGACTGATGTAATAAAGACATTCTTTAATGAGGCGCTTGATACTAGTGCGGCTAAAAAAATAATAGCCTACAAAAATAATGAAGAGTTATATCAACGTGACTTTATCAAAAACATACAACAGGCTGCAGGCTTTTTTTCTAAGCAAGTAGCTCAAACATGGGCGGTATTTTGTGATGACTCTTGGGATTTTTCTATAGCGATTTTTGCTTTACTCGTATCAGGAAAAAATATTGTGTTACCCGGCAATTGGCAGGGCGATACGCAAGAAAAAATAGCGCAATTAACTGATGCAATTATTGTAGCGAGTAATAAAAAAACAACTGTTCAGTGCACTAATTTTTATGACTTATTAAAAAGTGATATAGCGTTTTGTTTGGATGGTGTTGCTATAAACAATAGTCAGAGTATCTCTATCTTTACGTCAGGATCAACAGGTGAGCCTAAGCTTATTATTAAGCAATGGCATCACTTTACTAGCGAAATCGCTGATTTAGAAAAAATGTGGGGAGGAGTTGTTGCTGGTAGTGTTTTTGCGGCAACAGTTTCCCATCAACATATATACGGTTTTCTTTTTAAGGTGTTATGGCCAATATTAACAGGTCGGCCTTTTCATACAGAGTTATTTCAATACCCAGAGGAACTTATACGAGTTGTTGATAATAAACTAATAACATTGGTATCCAGTCCGG
>CBDUPS010000451.1:0-1693 GCA_965369155.1 uncultured Spongiibacteraceae bacterium | reverse complement strand
TATGGATCCTCCGCTTCACCTTAAATACCGTCGTATTGCCCGTAATGCTTTTACCCCCAAAGCGGTTAACTCCTATGAACAGCGTTTTCGTGATGTTGCCAAAGATATTGTTGATGGTGTTGCTAAACGCGGGGAGTGTGAATTTGTTTACGAGGTAGCCGCCCAACTACCACTTATCGCTATTTTAGAGTTATGTGGCATTGGCATTGAACACAAACAACAGTTCTTTAAATGGACTAACCAAATGTTTTTTACCGAAGACTCCGACATGAGTGGTGAAGACGGGCAAGCTGCTGCATTAGCCGCCTCTATGGAAGTTTATGCCTTTGCTGCTGAATTGGCCGAAAAGCATAAAACCGAACCCTTATCGCATATTGTTGGTGCACTATTAGATGGCGAAGTAAATGATGACAAACTCACCCCTGAAGAGTTTCAGTTGTTTTTCCTTATGCTAATTGCCGCAGGTAATGAAAGTACCCGTTCGGTAACGGCTCACGGTATGCGCTTACTAATTGAAAACCCCGATCAGCTACAAAAATTGATCGATGATCCTACGCTTATTCCTGATGCTATTGAAGAAATGCTGCGTTACAACCCAGCTTTTGTACAAATGCGTCGCACCGTAACAACAGACACCGAGCTTGACGGCCAGCAATTAAAAGCCGGAGACAAAGTTATTTTAAACTGGCATGCCATGAACCATGACCCCGAGTTATTTCCAGATCCTACAACCTTTGATGTAGAGCGTCAGCGAAAAATGCCTGATCTTTACAATCAGCATCGTGCCTTTGGTATTGGCGAACACTTCTGTATTGGGGCGCATTTAGCCCGCTTAGAAATGCGAGTGATGTTTGAAGAAATAATCCCCCGCTTACGTAACCCCAAATTTGCTGAGCCGGTGCAATATGTTAGAGACTATTTTGTTAATGGCATTAAAAGCATGAAAATTACTTTTGACCCAGAGGCGTAAATTGTATTCGTAACAAAAAAAGAGAGGGTGGCTTTTAGCCGATAAAAGTCACTTCACTTTTTATTTATTCTCTTCTCTACAGGCACGTACCATTTAAAAACAAGCCCGGTAACAGAAAAAATGAAAGAACTTCAACGACACATTGATTTGGTAAAAGATTCTATTAACCAAGCACAAAAAATTCGAGACGTCGAAAGTTTATCTGAAGAAATGCTAAGCCGTTTTTTTGTTATCTTTCCAGAGGCTGAAGAAATCTTTGCCCCCTTCGATAGAAAAAAAGTCAACATGACGAAATTTTATCGGGTAGGAGAAGCGCTACTGGATGTATTAGAGCACCCCCAGTATTCTGAAACAGCCCTTAACGAAGAAGTTTATCGACACAAAACCTACAACATAAAAGACAAAGAATATTATTTTGTAATGGCTGACACTTATGTTCAAACCCTTAAGAGCACACTACAAGATAGCTGGACTGCAGAACATGATGAGGTATGGAGCGATACCCTCAATGCCTTAAAGCACAATATTAATTTAGCTGCTAAGCAACTTTTATAAACAGCGTTAAGAAAAAAACCATGCATCTCGGCTAAGACGCTATGTTTTTCGTATAAATAAAACAAATAATGCTCCATGTTTTTAAAATAGACTCTATTGACCCACCTGCACTGAGTCTGTTGATTTGCACTTAAAACTGACCCACTAACCCCCCTTATTTGCATCTAA
>CBDUPS010000450.1:0-1697 GCA_965369155.1 uncultured Spongiibacteraceae bacterium | reverse complement strand
TGGCCGGCCCGAGCCAACACACCACCACGACGTGCCTTTAATGGAAAAATATGCCCAGGCTGAACAATATCTTCTGGTTTTGCATTGCGAGCAACCGCCGCACGAACCGTTAAGGCTCTATCTTGTGCAGAAATACCGGTGGTCACGCCTACTGCAGCCTCAATAGAGACGGTAAAATTAGTAGAGTACTGCGCTTGGTTAGCATCAACCATGAGGGGTAACTTTAATTGCTGGCAACGCTCCTCGGTTAAGGTTAGGCAAATTAAACCTCTGGCATTTTTAGCCATAAAGTTAATGTCTTCCCCACGAACGCATTCGGCAGCCATCACTAAATCTCCTTCATTTTCACGGTCTTCATCATCCATGAGAATAACCATTTTGCCTAAGCGAATATCTTGGATAAGTTCTTCAACGGTATTCAGTGTCATGTTGTTTTCCTGTTTAACTTGCTGCCAAGCCTAATAAAGCCGGCCATCATAATGGATACACTAGGCTAAGAGCCAGTAAAGCCATTTTTTTGTAGTGTTTCTAGTGTTAGCGTATTGCCTAAAAGCGGCCCTTCTTCAGCGGCATTATCGCCCTGTAGTAGCCGCTCTAAGTAACGAGCAATAACATCAACCTCTAAATTGAGCTTAGTGCCTACCTTATAATCATTAAAAATGGTTTCTTGTAATGTGTGAGGCACAATATTTAACTCAAAGTTACTGCCATGAACCGCATTCACAGTAAGGCTAGTACCATCAACACAAATAGAGCCTTTAAAGGCAATATACTTAGCTAAATTTTTAGGGGCTTTTACCGTGTAGCGAATTGAGCGTGCATCTTTAGAAAAGCTCATCACCTCACCAACACCATCAACATGGCCGCTCACTAAGTGGCCGCCCAAACGATCTTGCGCCCGTAAGGCTTTTTCTAAGTTAACTCGTCGCCCTGCTGTCATCTCCCCTAAGGTGGTATAGGCCAATGTCTCCAGCGACACATCAGCCACAAAGCCTTGGGCAAGCAACTCTACCACCGTAAGGCAAACCCCGTTAGTTGCAATACTGTCACCTAAGGCTACATCGGCTAAATCTAACAATTGTGTGTTAATAGAAAGCCGGCAATCACCACCTTGTTTTTGGCTTTTTTCTATAAAGCCGACAGCTTGAATAATTCCTGTGAACATTGCTTTGCTCTTAATGCTAGTAAACTTAAGGGTTTGAGATAGGCGTTGCGGTTATCTGCCAGTCATTACCCACCGCTACAATTGAATCGATTTGCAGGTGTTGTCGCTGGGCCATAAACTCTAACGGTAAATTAAATAAGGGCTTTGCACTACTGCCTAATAATACAGGCGCCATAAAAATGTGTAGTTGATCGATTAAGCCTACATTTAACATGGCCCCAGCCAACGATGCGCCACTTTCGAGCAATACATCGTTAATTTGCTCTTCTTGAGCCAAATACGCCAATAATACTGATAAATCGACCTGCCCCTCAGAATTGGGGAACATTTTAACCTCTACGCCTAACTCTTCAAAGCTGCTCTTGCGGCTAGCATCATGAATGGCTGTGGCAAGAATCACCCGCCCAGGGTTGGTAATAATTTTGGCCTCTATCGGCGTCCTCATATGAGAGTCTACAATCACCCTAATCGGTTGTTCGATTGCCACTTTGCTATGTAACCCTGAATCGTTCAAGCGAAAGTTTAAAGAGGG
>CBDUPS010000449.1:0-1705 GCA_965369155.1 uncultured Spongiibacteraceae bacterium | reverse complement strand
GGGTAAAACTTATAGCCGCGCTGAGCTGAATAAAATGCTCGATTTAGCCTGTGGTGGTATTGATGAGCTTATTGCTTTGCAAAAAGCGGCCTTAAGTAACGAGTAAAAAACACACGGTATGTCGTTTTTGGGCTATTAAACGATTGCTAACCGGTTGTGCAGGTTTTAATAAAAACCAAAAGCAGCATAATGATAACTTGCCCAAAGACGCTTATTATCGGGCGCTTACTCTTAAAAAATCGGCAAAAACAGACTAGAGTCCAGTAGGCTCTGGTCTGTTTATCTATGCTTCTTAGTATGCGGCCAAAATGGAGCCTAATTACAGGGTAGCAAGCTAAGTAACCATATGGGTTGATTGAGCAACAGCGTGGAATATGACGCGAGACTTTTATTAGCTATTGTTTTTTTATTTACACTGTACACCTAGAAGACGTGTTTGCAGATTTTGATATAAATCAATATTTTAATAATTTTTATAGCGGCACCCCCAGTGATTTTATTCGTGGTTTATCAAAAAGTATCCAAGGCGTTGTACCAGCCTAAGAAAAAAATGTTGCTGATATTAACTTGGCTAATCCCGCCTAACCCTCGTCTTTTGTGCCTTTGCCATTTTTTGCTGCGATCCAGCGATAATGGTTAATTAGTTACAGCTCACAGCAAAAAACAAACCGTTCGTCATAAATAGTGTGATGTGGAGCATAAGTTTATTGTGTGAAAGCAGCCTTTTTGTTATAAACAAAAACCCTACTATTAAAGGGTTTCTGTGGCTGGCTTTTGTTGCCCTTAGCAAGGAGAGCTATTTTTTTACATATCGAAGGGTTTATATCAATGAAAGATGGAGTTTTGCGAAAAATTGTTCTGGGTGTTAGTGGGCTTGCGTTAAGTAGTGCGTTATACGCGGCGGATTCTTCAGAGAGCAAAATTACAGTAGCCAGTGCGGTGTTGCAGGTATTAGAGCAAAACCCAACGGTATCGGCGAGTATTCAAGAGTATCGCTCAAGAGGTTATGAGATTCGTGAAGCTAAGGCGGGTTATTTGCCATCCGTTGATATCACTCTTGGGGTCGGTTATGAAGAAACCCGTTATCCAGGCACTAATGGCAACGAGGTAAACCTTTACCGTAAAGAGGCTGCGATTAATTTTAGGCAAATGCTTTTTGATGGGCTAGGAACGCAAAACGAAGTACGCCGGCAAAAGGCCAGAGAAGAAGTTGCATTGTATGAAGCTTACTCGGTTGCTGAAAACGAAGCCTTAACAGCCGTAGAGGTTTTTTTAAATGTTTTAAAAGCCTATCAGTTTAGAGAGTTAGCACACGAAACCTTAGAAGTGCATGATCGCATTTATAATCAAATGCAAAAACGTAGTGAGTCAGGTGTAGGTAGTAATGCCGATTTAAATCAAATCTCTGCCCGGGTAGCGCTGGCTAAAGGCAATGTTATTACCGCAGAAAGTAATTACCGCGATGCCGCAACCAATTATTTGCGTGTTATTGGTACGTCGCCGGTTATGTCACAAATGGTTTCTCCAGAGCCATTACCCAAAGAGCTCTTTAACGACAGCACACTTGAAGTAGAGCAAGCCTTACGTAATCACCCTACCTTATTGGCGGCAACGGCTGACATTAAAGCCGCTCAAGCGCAATACAGCGCATCAACAAGCCGTATGTATCCTCGAGTACATTTTGAAGCATCACAAACACTAGATA
>CBDUPS010000448.1:0-1708 GCA_965369155.1 uncultured Spongiibacteraceae bacterium | reverse complement strand
TAAGGGTAAAACCCTCTACCAATAAAATACGTAATGTTGGCGCTTTACTAGCTAGCAAACAGGCTAAACTAGAGCCTGCCATACCACCACCGGCAACCACCACATCATAATGCTCCATATTAAGACTCATTGCCTGCCATTAGTGCTTCAATCGCCTCTACGGTTTTCGGCGCCGCTTCCGTAAGTACTGTGCAGCCTTTTTCGGTAACTAGCACATCATCTTCTATACGAATTCCAATGCCGCGCCATTTTTGTTATCTGGGGAGACATAAATGCCCGGCTCTACGGTTAAAGCCATTCCAGCCTCTAATAATCGCCACTTGCCATCTTGGGCATAAGTACCGGCATCATGTACATCAAGCCCTAGCCAATGCCCTGCTCGGTGCATATAAAACTCCTTATAAGCCCCCTCTTTTATTAACTCGGCAACATTACCTTTTAATAAGCCTAAATCTACTAAACCTTGGGTGATAATTTTAACCGTAACATCGTGGGGCTTAATAAATGTAACCCCCGCTTTTATAGACTTTATAGCGGCCAACTGTGCTTTTAACACAATATTATATAAAGCTTTTTGCTCATCAGAGAAACGGCCGTTGACAGGAAAGGTACGGGTAATATCAGCAGCATAATTTTGATATTCACACCCCGCATCAATCAATACTAAATCCCCATCATTTAACGGCTGATCATTATTGATGTAATGCAAAATACAGGCATTTTCACCACCTCCAACAATAGAGCTATAAGCGGGAAAACGTGCACCACCATTAGCAAATACATACTGAAGTTCGGCCTCTAGCTGATACTCCATCATAGTCGGTTGACATTGTTGCATGGCTTTAATATGAGCTTGTACTGAGATATCCGCAGCCCTTTGCATAAGTTTTATTTCTTGAGGGCTTTTTATTAAACGCATGCTGTGAATAAACTGCCTCACATCATGACAACTGCTGGGGGCGCTAACCCCTTGTCGAACCTGCTTACGAATAAGTGATAGCCAATCAATTACCTGCTTATCCCACTGTTCAGAATCCCCCATGGCATACCAAATACTTTGGGTATTAGCTAACAGCAAAGGCATTTGCTTATTTAGCTGGTCGATAGCGAAGGCTTCATCAAAACCATAATCACTGCATAAACCATCAACACCCACTCTACGGCCTGTCCATAGCTCTATGGCTTTATCCCTTGGGGCACAAAAACCGATGGTTTTTATTTTTTTCTTATCTTTTATTAATACCAAAACCGCATTAGGTTCATTAAAACCGGTGAGATACCAAAAATTACTGTCCTGGCGAAAAGGATACTCCGCATCATTGTTGCGTATTGCATGGTCAGCGCTAGCAACTATCACCACACCACCATCAGGAATTTGCTGCATTAAACGGCGGCGGCGAGCGACATGCTCTTTTATTGTTATCATCAATGGCTTGCTTGGCATTATGCTGTCTCCTAATGAATAACCGGTGTCTGTGTATCATCACTCTCTGGATGAGGTGTTTGTTTTGCAGATTCTAAAAACACATTTATAGCCGCTAAACGCACATATTCAGACAGTTCAAACAAATCCGTTTCAGTCCCGTCAATTTGCTCTTCGCTATCTGCAGCAATTTGGGTGATGGCTGATAAATCCCGAATAACCTCTTGGGTTTCAGCACTATAATCCACGGCTTTCTCCCCCAACACCAAGCCCAATAAAAAACCT
>CBDUPS010000447.1:0-1709 GCA_965369155.1 uncultured Spongiibacteraceae bacterium | reverse complement strand
TGGGTCCATTGGCCTTGGCACGTATAAGGCTTAGGCGGCAAAAATGGTTTAAATGGCTCTAGGCACGTTCCGGCCTGGGCTGTGGCTCCAAACAAAACAATCATAAAAACCAGTAATTGTAATTTTTTCACGGTGTCCCCCTGTTACTTATATATCGGCTTTTTAGCTCTAAAACTTAAATAAAAAACCTTGAGTTTCCCATATTGATATTATAAACAAAAGGCCTCAACTCTTACAGCTACAAGGGGTTTTTATGGGGACAGTATTGCGGTGTAATCGCTGCGAATCCGTACATGACATAGAAGAGATAACGCCTAACGTGTGCCCGTCTTGCAGGCTATATGGGCACTTACAGGCCGTTGATGAGGACGCTTGTATTAGTGACCTAGTGTCTAAATTGAGACGCTTTCCATCCATTGGAAATGTAGAGGTTATAACAGCTAGGGACGTGGAGGCTATGAGTGAGCAAGGTAGCTAAAATGCTTGGGGGCCTAGTGCAAGAGATAGAGCATCAGATGAGAAAATGCAGGGCTGATTTAGTTATTGTTGAGAAAAACTGGGGGCCAGCCTCTGGGCAGGCTCAGTACATAGTTGGCAAGCTAGAGGCTTTTAAATTTGTGCTTAAATACATGGTTAATCAGGGGAAAAAACTAAATGAAACTAACGAACAAATACAAACTTCCTGAGGCTTTTGCCCTGGCGGTTGCCAATGACGATTACTCTAAGGGCGACTCTGATTACTCGGCCACCGAGCTACTGAGCCCACCGAGGCAATTAGCCTTGAGAGAAAAACATTGGGACGAATTAGAAGAGGATGTGAGTGATCGAGTTTGGTCACTCTTCGGTCAAGGTGTGCACTATGCGCTTGAACGGTCAAATTTAAATGATCTCGCTGAAACTCGTTTTTTTTCCCGATTCGGCGACTTCACTGTATCTGCTCAGATAGACTGTTTTAGCGAGAGGACTGGGGTCTTGACCGACTATAAAACTGCATCAGTTTACGGCGCTAGGCCCAACTCCCCCATAAAGCCAGAGTGGGTCCAGCAATTAAACATACAAGCAGAGCTTTTAAGGCGACATGATTTTAATGTTGAGCGGGCTGAGATAGTGGCCATTTTAAAAGACTTTTCTATTAATAAAGCTAAGACTGAAGATAACTACCCATCGTGTCCCGTTGTAGCTGTCCACGTCCCATTATGGGAACGGGATGCGGTGGTTGGTTTTATTAATGAGCGCATTACTTTAATAGAGGCAGCTAAAAAAGGTGCTTTACCTCAGTGCACTGATGAAGAGGTTTGGGCAAAAGAAACTAAGTGGGCTGTTATGAAAAAGGGGCAGAAAAGAGCTATGAAGCTTTGTGAGACCGAAAAAGGCGCTCTTGCTCTCTCTGCTCTAAATAAAGGGACCTATGTAGAGAAAAGGCCTGGGAAAAGAACAAGGTGCGAATCATATTGCCTTGTGGTAAACAAATGCACTCAATATCAAGATTTTAAAAAGAGAGGAAATAAATGAAATTTAGCGAGGGTTTTAAAGATATGGGCAATAGTGGTGGCGGTAACTTTTTGAAGCTGGGCGATGGCGAGTCTGTGGTTGGTATTTTTAGAGGCGATGTCTATGAGTTTTACCAGTTATGGGATGATACTGCTGAGGGCGGCAGAAAAAGCCAGGTGGTTCCTGAGGGCACAGCGGGCGCAAAAGCTAGGTTTAGA
>CBDUPS010000446.1:0-1722 GCA_965369155.1 uncultured Spongiibacteraceae bacterium | reverse complement strand
GGTGCTGGGGTGGCGCGTTTATATTTATCTATTAGAGATCGAAAAATTAATTTGCAATTAAACACGGCGTTTAATCAATTAATTACCGAAGACAATAAAGTTATTGGTGCTGAAATAACCGTAGCGGGTAAAACACAAACAATAAAAACTAATAATATAATACTGGCTACTGGTGGTGTTGAGCATAACCAAGCCATGCGTGAGCAATATTTACCAGAGCCTACTAATGCAAACTGGAGCGCCGGCTGTAGAGAAAATAAAGGCGATGGAATTATTGCCGGACAAAAAGTGGGCGCTAAAACCCATTTAATGAATAGTGCTTGGTGGTGTACCACACTGTGTATTCCTGATCGTGAGTATCCTTTTTTAAGTATTGTGACAAAATCATTGCCCGGCAGCATAACCGTTAATCGCTCTGGCAAACGCTTTAGTAATGAGTCACAAAACTATATCGCCTTTCAGGAAGAAGCTTTTGCGAAACATTCAAAAGACAATCCAAACTTCCCCTCTTTTATGATTTTTGATGAGCCCTTTAGAAACAAGCACAAAGTGTTTCCCTTGCTGGGGCCGGTTTCATTATTACCAGAAAAATATTTTACGAATGGCTTTGCTGCAATGGCCGATACTTTAGAAGCCTTAGGCGAAAAAATGGATATTAATCCTGAGGAATTAAAAAAGACGGTAGCGCAATTTAATACCTACGCAGAGACGGGTAAAGATCTTGATTTTAATCGAGGCGATTCTGCTTATGATCGTTATTACGGCGATAGCAAAAATAAACCAAACCCGTGTTTAGGTAAAATTATTACCCCGCCTTTTTTTGCTATGCGAATGGATGCCGGGGATTTTGGCACACAGGGTGGCTTAGTGATTAATGAGAATGCTCAAGTAATAAATGAATTGCATGAACCCATAAAAGGTTTGTATGCCTGTGGTAATTGCACTGCGGCAGTTTTACCTACCTATCCAGGCCCCGGTTCTACATTAGGCCCGGCGATGACCTTTGGTTATTTGGCTGGCAAGCATATAGCAGCACAGCCCCCTCTTAAACCTTAATTAATTAGGGTTTTTCTGCGGCAATTTGCCACATTTTTATTGTTATCGGTTTTCTTTATTCTGCAGGTTGGGAATTAGGAGAGAGCTAATGAAAAAAATTACTACCACCGCATTATTAAGTACCGTATTTTTAACACTTCCGGTTATGGCCGATCATATGGAAGAGGTACGGGTTATTGGCCAAAAAGATAAAATGGTATTGGATACCAGCAACTTAACGGTAGCTGTGCCAGATACGGCTGAATTATTAAAACGGGTTCCTGGGGCGAACATCAATAAAAATGGTCCGTTAGCTGGGGTGCCTCAGTACCGAGGTATGTTTGCCGACAGAATTAACGTACAAATTAATGATATGGCAGTGCAGTCTGGTGGCCCTAACTGGATGGACGCCCCCTTGCATTATGCCCCCGCCGCACTGCTTGAAAAGCTAACGGTTTACCGTGGTATTGCTCCGGTATCTGAAGGGCAAGAAACCATTGGTGGCGTTGTTAAGGCCGACACATGGTCTGGATATTTTGCCGAAGATGCTAACTGGGATAATCATGGGCGGTTTTATACAGGGGTACAAAATAATGGTGATGGTTGGGTTAGTGCCTTAAGCACGGCGTTTGCTAATAAAAACCATAAGTTATTTGCATCAGGATTAACTGAGCAAGGTAATGATTG
>CBDUPS010000445.1:0-1724 GCA_965369155.1 uncultured Spongiibacteraceae bacterium | reverse complement strand
CACCGATGATATGAGTAAAAAACGCACCATTACTATTGTGCGAGATAAAGTAAAACTCGAGGAGCAAGCGGCAAAAAGCCATTTATTAGAGCTTTATCATAATGAGGAAGTGCATAAGGTTGGTGTTATTGAGCTACCCACCTTCTACACTGACTTTGCTGCCCGTTACCGCAATGATAAAGATTATCGTAGTAGCACTAAAGATGTACAAAAGCTGTTGGATGAATTAATTGCCCAAGATGTTGAAGGGGTTGTTATTGATTTACGCAATAATGGCGGTGGCTCATTACTTGAGGCAAATGAGCTAGTGAATTTATTTATAGGCTCTGGCCCGTCGGTACAAATTAGAGACTCGCACAATCGTGTGATGCGTCAAGGAGAGCCTCCTCGCAGTTCTTTTTATCAGTTACCGATGGTGGTATTAATTAATCGCTTAAGTGCTTCGGCTTCTGAAATTTTTGCAGGGGCTATGCAAGACTACGACCGAGCGTTAATTGTTGGCTCTCAGTCATTTGGTAAAGGCACAGTGCAAGCCATGGTGCCTTTAGAAATGGGACAATTAAAATTAACGCAATCAAAATTTTATCGCATCTCAGGTGACAGCACACAAAACAGAGGTATTGTTCCTGATATAACATTCCCTTCACTCTTAGATGATAAAGACGTGGGGGAAAGTGCTTTAGACTACGCTTTAATCTGGGATCGTATCGCACCTATTCAGCATAATGACTACATTGATTATGCCAGTATAATTAATAGCTTAAATGATAAACATGAAAATAGAATTAAGATTGATCCTGACTTTGTTTTTATTAATGAAAGTAAATTATTACGCGCTGAGCAAGATAAAATAAAAGTGATACCTCTTAATGAAGTTAAACGGTTAGAACAAAAACAAACCATCGAATCCGCCTATCTGGCAATAGAAAATAAACGTCGTGGGGCAAAAGGTCTCGATCTGCTAACCAGCTTAGAAGATAAAAAATCTGAAGAGGAAGAGGCTATAGCGGAGCCTGAGAAAAAAGATATAAGAGATGATTTCTACCTTGCTGAAGCCGGTTATATTTTGCTCGACTCGGTTGATATGGGTGCTACGATGCCAAACCTAATAGCACCTAACTCTTTGATATTAAAAAAGCCCCTAAAAGAGGCTTATTTAGGTCGGTAGCTTTTATTCAAGGGGAGTTCGCATAGTAACAAATTCTTCTGCCGTTGTTGGGTGTACGCCAATGGTGGCATTAAACTGCTCTTTGGTTAAGCCCGCTTTTACCGCAATAGCAATTCCCTGAATAATTTCCCCAGCGCCCTCTCCTAGCATGTGTGCCCCCACAACAGTGCGGCTATTCTTTAACACAATTAACTTTAATAAATTTTTCTCACCCGTACCGCTTAAGGTATGTTTGAGTGGTGTAAAGGTTGCTTGAAAGGTTTCTATGGGCTCGTTATATTTTGCTTCAGCCTGTTGTTTGGTGTAACCCACAGTGCCTAAGTTAGGTTGGCTAAAAACTGCGGTTGCAATAAATTGATAATCTGCTGTTACGGGATTATTTTTATACCATGTCTCAACAAACTGCACCGCTTCATGTAACGCCACTGGGGTAAGCTCAGGGCCATCGGTAATATCGCCTAAGGCAAAAATTGAAGGAACATTTGTTTGAAACTGAGAGTTAATAACCACCTTACCGTTACCGGCTAACACAATATCAACTTTATCTAAACCTAAC
>CBDUPS010000444.1:0-1736 GCA_965369155.1 uncultured Spongiibacteraceae bacterium | reverse complement strand
TTGCATGGTATGAATAACCGTATCCTGGTTAACATCCATAATGTCTTCGGCTTTATTGCTGTTGGCATTTTGGCTTTGTTGCCTTAGAGCCTCAGCAATCGCTTGGCGCTCGGCAATAGGCTTATTTAAAAAATCAGTTTGCCACTGGCTGCTGCGTACCATTTTTCTAAAGGCGAGGTAGTCGGTGTCGGCGGTGCATAAGGTATCCCCATGCATTAAAAGTACCGGTTCACCAGAGGGGTTAATGACTACTTTTTCGGGGAGTAATTGGCAGCCTGTAGCTGTAGCAAAAGCCTCGCCAATTAAAAAGTCACGGTTGCCATGTTGAAAGTAACAGGGGGTGTTTTTTGAAAAATTATATAGGGCATCTATTACTGCTTTGTTGTTGGAGATATCGGCATCATCACCAATCCAAACCTCAAATAAATCACCTAAGATATATAGTGCATCATATTGATTTTTATTGCTTTTAATAAAAGATAAAAACGCCCCAGTGAGTTCGGGGCGTTTGCTATCAAGGTGTAAGTCAGAGATAAAAAGTATGCTCATAGGGGGTGGTTATTCTACCCAAGCTTTTTTAATGATAACGTCTTCGGCAGGAACATCTTGATGGCCGGCGCGAGATGTGGTTTTAACGGCTTTTATGGTGTTTACTACATCCATGCCATCAACGACTTTGGCAAAAACAGCGTAGCCCCAACCTTGGCTGTTCTCACCACTAAAGTTTAAAAAGCCATTATCTTTTACATTAATAAAAAACTGTGAGCTGGCAGAGTGTGGGTCCATTGTACGAGCCATAGCCAGAGTACCGACGGTGTTTTTTAAACCGTTGTTGGCTTCATTTTTAATGGTGGCACGGCTTTCTTTTTGTTGCATACCTTGGGCAAAGCCACCGCCTTGAATCATAAAATCGTTAATCACTCTATGGAAGATAGTGCCATCGTAATAGCCGTCATTTACGTACTGCACAAAGTTGCTGCAAGTGATGGGCGCTTCTTTTTCAAAAAGCTCTATAGAGATGTTGCCAAAATTCGTTTGAAAAATAACCATTAAAGGTATCCTTTTTGTTGGTAGATGCTGTTTTCGGGTTATAGAACTGTGCACAAAGGGCTATAATAGCCGCTTTTTAACCCCCATAAAACAGTGGCAGCAAAACAAGGCTGCATAAAATGATTACTGGGCAACAGGCAGGCATTATGAGTGAGCAAAAAGCACCGTCTAATTTTATCCGTCAAATTATTGATGAAGACATAAAACAAGGGCGTGTTGAAAAAGTTGTTACGCGGTTTCCCCCTGAGCCTAACGGCTATTTGCATATAGGCCACGCTAAATCTATTTGCCTTAATTTTGGGTTGGCAGAGAACTATCAAGGCCAGTGTTATTTACGCTTTGATGACACTAACCCCGAAAAAGAAAGCCAAGAATATATCGACTCGATTATTGAAGATGTTAAATGGTTAGGTTTTAACTGGCAGGGCGATATTCGTTATACCTCGGATTACTTTGATACGTTATACGAATGGGCTTTGCATTTAATAAAGCAGGGTGATGCCTATGTGTGTCATCTTAATGCGGAGCAAGCCCGTGAGCATCGTGGCACATTAACCGAGGCTGGTGTTAATAGCCCTTACCGTAGTCGCACAGTAGACGAGAATCTAACCCTGTTTGAAAAAATGCGTAGTGGTGACTGTGCAGAGGGGGAATGTGTATTACGCGCTAAAATAGATATGGCATCA
>CBDUPS010000443.1:0-1745 GCA_965369155.1 uncultured Spongiibacteraceae bacterium | reverse complement strand
AGGGCCTAATGGCTCAGGTAAAAGCACGCTTTTACAACTTATAAATGGGGATAATCCCAAAGGCTACGGCCAAGAAATTTATTTGTTTGGCCATAAAAAAGGCAGTGGTGAAAGTGTTTGGGATATTAAAAAAAACATCGGTACCTTTACCCATCGAATGTACCAAAACTTTACCGCTAACACCTCTGTAGAGAATATGGTTCTCTCCGGTTTTTTTGACTCTGTAGGGCTTTACAAACAACCCTCAAAGCAACAGTGCCAGCTTACACAACAGTGGTTAGATTTAGTGGGCATGAGTGAGGAACATAAAACACCATTCGCTCAATTAAGTCTGGGCAAACAACGGCTACTATTAATTATTAGAGCAATGGTAAAACACCCCCCACTACTACTGCTAGACGAACCTACCGCAGGGCTATCTGACCATGAAAGCCAGTTATGTGTAAGCCTAATTAACCGCATGGCAAAAGAAAAAACATCGGCGATTATTTTTGTCTCGCATCGTAAAGAAAAGCATCTACAGCCTGACGCTGTTTTTCAGCTTACTCCTACAGATAGAGGCTCAATCGGTGAAATAAAAAACAACAGTTCAACATACCAATAAGCCTGTTATCAGCTATCTCTAAACGTCAGCAACTCTTGTTTAACTTCTTGGTATATAACGTCAATAACCGGCAATAACTCTTTCGCCTCAGCTAGGGTTAACTCTTTACCGACAGCTTCCATTTTTTGGCAGGCCATTTGTAAATTTTCCGCCGTCATATTGGCAGAACTGCCCTTTAAGCCATGTGCTAGTTTACGCACTTCTTCTGTATCGTTATTTATTAATGCTGTAGATAATAAGACTAAACGATTTTCAGAATCTGCTATAAAAACATTAATAAGATTGGTGAATTCATCACCCATAATGCTTTTTAAATCATATAAAAGGGCTTTATCTATTTGTTTTTTTATCATGCTTGCACCTTATTTTATGAGTTATACGTCCAATGATACTCTACCCTGGTAGAGTTCCCTGACCCTAGTATCTCTACCTTTTTACAAATACTACGCAATAAAGATAAGCCTCTACCAAAGTACTGAACACTATTATCTTGTGCTTCATCCTCTGTAGCATTTGAATTTAAAAAGCCCTTACCGCTATCCGTCACTTGTATGATAAGAACACCTGAACTATCGTCTCCTTTATACCTAACATCAAAACTAATAGTACCTTCAGTTAATTTTTGTAACTTATTATTACGCTCATCATAATAGTTAAAAAACCCCTCTGCGGATTCTTTAACATCTGAGTGCAAACGTAACAGGCCATGCTCTAATGCATTGGAGTACAGTTCAGCAAGTATGGTGTACACACGCCCACTATGCACCCTAAGTCCTGGAACCTCAGATAAAATATGTAACAACAGTGGCAATGGGTTGAAGTCACGAATAGTGTCAATACGCATTGTGTAGTTAAAACTCCAATCCATCGGCCCTTGTAACTTTTGTTTTACCGAAATACTTTCATAGCCTTCAAAACTTTTCTGATCAACCATTTCTATTGAGACTAAAGAAACATCATCATTTTTTTTCTCTTGCCCAATAAAATTATTAACACCGTTAATAATATGGTTAAAAATATCTTGTGGATTACTATTCTTTACAAAGGATTGTTTAAGTCTATCCTCTCCATACATTTTACCCTCTGAATTTGTTGCCTCAATAATGCCGTCAGACCATAAAAACACACTGTCGCCATTATG
>CBDUPS010000442.1:0-1746 GCA_965369155.1 uncultured Spongiibacteraceae bacterium | reverse complement strand
GCACCCTACTTTAGAGTTTTTAATCCGGTCACCCAAAGTCAGCGTTTTGATCCTGAAGGTTTTTTTATTAAAAGTCAGCTACCTGAATTATCCGCGCTGGATAAAAAGAACATTCACTTACCTAAAGAAGACATAAGACAAGCATTAGCCCCTAGCTACTCTGCACCTATTGTTGATTTAAAGCGCAGCAGACAAAGAGCTATTGATGCTTTTGCAAAGTGTTAATGGGTTTTTTAGCATAAGCTAAGCGACTACCCTTATAAACTTGGTGGTAGCTATCTACCCCTGATACACACAGGGTATTAAGTTGGTAATGATCAATGAAGCCATCATCACTTAAAGCCTCACTGGGTAATATCACCTGTAGCAACTGCCCTACTATAAGATAAGTACCATTAACCGTAATAGGTATCACCTCAACCAATTCAAAAGCCATTTTTAGCAGGCTTTGCTTTACAAAGGGTGCAGCAAATTCATCAATATATTCTGCCGTTAGGTAGGTAAAATCAAATTCAGACTCGGCCTCGTCACTTCTTGCTGAGGTTAAATGGGCATCGTATAAAATATTTTTATGTACCGCGTTTACCGTAAACTGCTTTGTGCTTTTTATGTTTTGCAGGGTATGTCGTGGCACAGTATCGGGCCTACTCACTAAACCCATTAACGCAGGGTTAGCTCCTAAATGTACCGCTGATGAAAAAATAGCGGCATTAGGTACACCACTACTATTTATTGTGCCAATTACGTTGGCACTTTTATAACCCGACAACGAATTAACAAAATTAACTCGTGAGCGTTTATCCATCTTATCTAAATCTTGAGAAGAAATAAGCATAATTTATCTAACGAGGTACCGGCTTATAGTTAGCCTGTGGTTTAAGCAACACATATTGAAAAGTATTAATAATCCGCTCTCTAAAGCCCCCTTCGCAATAACAAAAATAAAATTGCCACATACGAATAAATTGCTCATCAAATCCTTGTTGCTTTACTTGCGCTATTGTTTGTTCAAAGTTTTTTCGCCAGTGTTGTAATGTCATCGCATAATCATAGGTAATATCGTGCATATCACTTATTTGCATATTGGTATTACAAGCCACCTGATGACTAATTACTTGGTTAGAAGGCAAACTGCCCCCTGGAAAAATATATTTTTGAATAAAATCTACTGAACGGCGGGCTGCATCATAACGCTGATCGGGAATAGTAATTGCCTGAATAACCGCTATACCTTCCTCTGTTAATAAGCGTGAGCAATTAGAAAAATATAATGGATAATAATCGTGGCCAACGGCTTCTATCATTTCGATAGAAACTAACTTGTTGTAGCTCCCCTGCAAGGTTCGATAGTCTTGTAAAAGCACCGTAACCTTATCTTGTAAGCCTTCCTCTATTACTCGGTGGCAAGCGTACTCATACTGACTGGGTGAAATAGTAGTAGTGGTAACACGGCAGCCATAATGTTTAGCCGCATAAATAGCCATACCGCCCCAGCCTGTACCAATTTCTAACAAATGATCTGTAGGCTTTAATTGTAGCTTTTGGCAAACTGTTTCTAGTTTATTGAGAGAGGCTTTATGTAACGTGTCTTCATTAGATGAAAAAATGGCTGACGAATACATCATGGTAGGATCAAGAAACAGCCTAAAAAAATCATTACCTAAATCGTAGTGTGCGCTAATGTTTTTCTTAGCTTGAGATAACGTATTTTTATTAACAAATCTTAGCCAAGATAAAACCAACTTC
>CBDUPS010000441.1:0-1746 GCA_965369155.1 uncultured Spongiibacteraceae bacterium | reverse complement strand
AGAGTTTGTTTTTAAAGCCAACGATAGCATTGTTGAGTTGTTAGAGGAAAATAATGCCTTACTAAAACATCAGCCCTTACAACATAGTTATCCCCATTGCTGGCGTCACAAAAGCCCTATTATTTTTAGAGCGACACCACAATGGTTTGTTAGCATGGATAAAAATGGCTTGTTAAATCAGGCGTTAATTGAAGTTGAAAAAGTGCAATGGATGCCTGAGTGGGGTAAAGCACGAATTGAATCTATGTTAAAAAATCGTCCTGATTGGTGTGTGTCGCGCCAACGTACATGGGGCGTTCCGATTACATTATTTGTGCATAAGTTAACCGGTGAGTTACATCCAAAAACCGCTGAACTTATCGAGCAAGTTGCCAAAAAAGTAGAGCAGCAAGGTATTGAAGCGTGGTTTGCCTTAGATGCAAAAGAGCTGCTAGGTAGCGAGGCCGATGATTATGATAAAACCACCGATACCCTTGATGTGTGGTTTGACTCAGGTGTGACCCACGAAGCGGTATTAAAAAATCATGAGGGCTTACAGTTCCCCGCTGATTTGTATCTTGAGGGTTCGGATCAACACCGTGGTTGGTTTCAGTCATCACTATTAACATCTGTAGCGATGAATGGCGTTGCACCTTACAAAGCGGTATTAACCCATGGTTTTACCGTTGATGCCCAAGGGCGAAAAATGTCAAAGTCGGTGGGTAATGTCATTGCCCCACAAAAAATTATGAATAGTGTGGGGGCTGATATCCTAAGACTGTGGGTAGCCTCTACCGATTACCGTAATGAGATGACAGTCTCTGATGAAATTATTAATCGTAATGCCGATTCTTATCGTCGTATTCGTAATACCGCCCGTTATATATTATCTAATCTTGATGGTTTTGATCCTAAGCAACATTTAGTTAAGCCTGATAACATGTTGGCTTTAGATCGTTGGGCGGTTGATTGTGCAGCTAAAGTGCAAAAAGATATTATTAACGCTTACGATAATTATCAGTTTCATATTGTGCATCAAAAGTTACATCATTTTTGTGCTATCGAAATGGGCGCCTTTTATTTAGATATCATTAAAGACCGGCAGTACACCACCAAAGCCGATAGCCTAGCCAGACGCTCTGCACAAACAGCGCTGTTTCATATTGGCCAGGCATTAGTTCGCTGGATAGCACCTATATTAAGTTTTACCGCCGAAGAGTTTTGGACATTTTTCCCCGGGTCAAAACCAACTTCTATTCACATAGAAACATGGTACGAAGGTTTAAGCTTAATGCCTAAAGACCAAGAGCTTGGCGATGAGTTTTGGCGTAAGGTGATGACAATAAAAACGGCTGTCAATAAAGCATTAGAACATGCTCGTCGCCAAGATATTATTGGTGGCACATTAACGGCGGATGTCACACTTTATTGCTCCCCAGAGGTGTTGCATATTCTTGCAAAAATAACGAGCGAGTTACGTTTTGTATTAATTACCTCTAAAGCAACACTGGCCACATTAGAAGATAAAACCGCCGATGCACAAGAAACAGAAATGAATGGTCTGTGGGTTAGCATTAACCACTCAGATGATGAAAAATGTGTGCGTTGCTGGCATCAATTGCCATCAGTAGGACAATCTGAAGATCACCCAGAGTTATGTGATCGTTGCATTGATAATGTTGATGGTGAGGGTGAAATTCGGCAATTTGCGTAATCACAGTTACCACACTAATAAGTGGTTTTAATTAAAGTGCAAATAAATAGGTT
>CBDUPS010000440.1:0-1749 GCA_965369155.1 uncultured Spongiibacteraceae bacterium | reverse complement strand
TGTCAACCTATGCCAATAAAAAAAGTTTACTACCACGCGCTGCAATACGCCAAACACATCGCCCCCGCCCTCAGCGCTTTAGATATGGGGCAGTGTATTAGCTGTGGCTGCCAAACACATAGCAGCCAAAGAGATATCTGTGATGGTTGTGCATTAAGCCTACAAATGCCTACCTCCGATCTTTGTCAGCGTTGTAGCCTCCCACTGCCCAGCAGCTCAGCCATTTTTTGCGCAGAGTGCTTGAGCTTGCCCCCGCACTTTACAAAAACCGTCGCTCTGGGTTTATATCAATTTCCATTAAATAAAATGCTCCACGCATTTAAACATCAGGGCCACTTACCCACAGGCAAAGTTTTGGCTGGCTTACTAGGTGAGCAAGTTGCACAGCAGTATCAACATACTGCTCTACCGGAATGCCTTGTTCCTGTGCCGCTTCATTGGCGGCGTCACTGGCACAGGGGCTTTAATCAAACCGCAGAAATTGCCAACAATCTAAGCCGCCAATTAACTATTCCTGTTAACCATAACCTCTGTAAAAAACGCCACAGTGCACTACAACAAAAAACACTCAACAAAAAACAGCGACAAAAAAGCCTTAAGCATTCATTTATTATCCCACCAGATACCGTCACCTATCAGCATATCGCCCTTATTGATGATGTGATGACCACCGGTGCTACGGCTCGGGCATTAAGCCGTGCCTTTGCCTTAAAAGGTGTTACATCTATTGATTGCTGGGTCATTGCCCGAACCCCCAAGAGTCCGCATACTTAAAATAACTCACCTGATGGTATGATAGAAAAAACCAACACCATTAGGGTAGATTATGAAAACCATCGTTATTACCGGCGCCTCAAGCGGAATTGGCCTTGCCACGGTAAAAGAGGCTATTGCAGCGGGTTATCGAGTTATTGCCACCGCCAGATCAGACAACGACTTACAAAAGCTCGCCACACTAAATGCCGAACCTATAAAGCTAGAGTTAACCTGCCAACAATCTATTGCAGATGCCGCCACACTCATTAAAGAAAAAACCAACGGCTGTATTGATACTTTATTTAACAATGCCGGCTACGGCTTACAGGTGGCAATGGAAGATACCAACTGGCAGGCATTAGAAAAGCAGCATATCACCAATGTTATTGGCCCTGTTGAGCTCACCAACCATTTATTACCCTGCTTACATGCCGGTAGCCACATTATTTTTAATAGCTCTATTCTTGGGCTTATTACCGTGCCTTTTCGCGGGCCTTACTGCATGAGTAAATATGCTTTAGAAGCCGCAGCCGATGCCTACCGATTAGAATTAGAGCCCTTAGGAATTAAGGTACATATCTTAGAGCCTGGGCCGATAGAGGCCGACTTCAGATCAACCGCACTAAAAGAAACCACCCATGTATTAGGCGATAAAAAAACCCGTCTTGATTACAGCAATCATTTAGCCCGTCTTAAAAACAAAGAAAATGCTCCCGGCACACTCCCAGCCAAAGCCTGTGCCGATATTATTATGGCCATCTCTCAGGGGCAGGCTAAAAAAGCCCGTTACCCCGTTACCAAAGTGGCTAAACAAGCGGCGTTTTTTAAACGATTATTAGGCTCAAACTTTGATAAGCTTGCTAAAAAAGCAGAACTGGCGCGCAAGCCTTGAATCTTCACTTACAAGCCCCTCCCCTGCATAATTTTATAAACAAGATTTCCATACTTGTTGTATGCAAATTACCATCACTCGCAAGTTCCATTTTGATATGG
>CBDUPS010000439.1:0-1772 GCA_965369155.1 uncultured Spongiibacteraceae bacterium | reverse complement strand
TAATGGTCATGTTCTTGCTATGCAAACCGCTATTAGTGGTATGTCGCCCTCGGCTAATCTAGCACATCAACTCTCTGGATTAGCGGGTATTGAAGCATTAAAAAACTTACAAAAAGAACTCAGCATGGAAGATTTAGGAAAATCACTTGCCGCCATTCATCAAAAAATAATTCAACAAAAACCACAGTACCTTATCGTTAGTGAAGAAGACCACAAAGCCAGTGCATTAGATTACATTAATAAAACACCTTTAACCTCTGCAGAAAACACTGAGTTTTTGCTGGCACAACCACTACGAGAGAATCGTTGGGAGTATTGGGAAACCAACAGCCAAGTAAGCTTCTGTGCCCTGGCATTTAAAACCGTACCCTACAAACACCCTGATAGTGCTGCCTTAATGGTATTAGGTGCATTTTTACGTAATGGTTTTTTACATCGTGCCATTAGAGAGCAAGGTGGAGCCTATGGTGCAGGTGCGTCACAAGATAGCCAAAATGCTGCTTTTCGCTTTTTTAGTTATCGTGATCCGCGCATAGATGGAACCATCGACGACTTTAAACAATCTATCGACTGGCTGCTAAAAACAGACCATCAAGCAGAACATTTAGAAGAAGCTATATTAGGTGTTGTCGGTTCAATGGATAAACCCGGCTCTCCTGCAGGGGAAGCTAAAAACGACTTCTACTTTAAAATGAGTGGTAAAACAGCCAAGGTACGAACAGCCTTAAAAAAAGCGCTATTAAATGTAACTCTTGAAGATTTAAAACGTGTTGCTCGCGAGTACCTACAAGATAAAACCCATAGTGTTGCGATTGTGTCTAACAAAGAAGCTATAGAACAAAGCACATTATCAAAACAGTATTCTTTTACTTATAAGAAATTACTGTAGTTACATTAAATCTGCTTAAAAAAATAGGAGCCCAGCATAGCTCCTATTTTTTAACTTTTGATCACTGCGCTAGTAATTAAACGACACGTTATTGATAACTACGTTTTTGGTTAGATTTTTTTACACTCAGTAATTGTTGTTTTTGCTGGGCTGTTAATTGTGTAAATATTTGTTGTTGCATCGTTACCTGTAAAATCTGTAACTCCTCAATAGCCTTTGCCATTTGCTCTGCCATTTGGGTAACCACTTGGTGATTATAGTTTTCAACATAACCTGATTTTTCTAATGTTTTTTTTGCCTCAAGCATTTTATTATAAGGCACTCGCATCGCTCTCTGATTTTTACTTATCACCTCATCAATACTTTTTTTTTGCTCAGAGGATAAACCCAACTGCCCTAACGAGTTTTCAAGCTGCAGCATCGACTGCTTTGCTCTACTCTCCTGCATACTTAATTCATCAGCTACTACCTGCCCTGCTAACAAAAAAAACAACATACTGATTAAAAAAAATTGACCACCACGTAATATCAGCTGCATTGAAAAACCTCTAAAAATTAACCTAATACTTAAATACCGAGCTAGCATTCATAATGCTGGGGTCGGCAGTGTAAGTCTACCGTTAGGGCAATAAAAAAGCCGCTTACCCTAAGATAAACGGCTTTTTTTTCATTTTTTACCCTTCGACTCTACCGTTCATCCTTCCTTCGACGCAGCTCAGGATGAACGGTAGAGTCGAAGGAAGGGCGAACGGCAGTAATTTTTTTGGTGGCCGTGTATCCTGAGCCTGTCGAAGGATGCCAAGCCTACACTAAATGTACGGAAATACCCTGCTCTATCAGCAAGATCGCGCCCGCTGAGTCGTAAGCATCAAAGGTAACACCA
>CBDUPS010000438.1:0-1779 GCA_965369155.1 uncultured Spongiibacteraceae bacterium | reverse complement strand
CATATAACGGACGCTGGTCAAAGGTGCGAATTCGGCTTAACCGCCAACCGATATACTCAACGGTTCCCTCGATATCTCTATCAGGGGAACGAATCCAATCACCAACAGCAAATGGGCGATCTAAGTAAATCATTAAACCGCCAAAAAAATTAGCCAGTAAATCTTTAGCGGCAAAACCTACCGCGATACCACCAATACCACCAAACGCTAACACACCCGATATGCTATAACCTAAAGACTGTAAGACAACTAATGCACCGGTAATAATGACAGAGACACGCAACAACTTACTAATCGCATTAACTGTTGTGGGGTCTACCGGATCCTCATTCTCAGCATAACCATCACTAATAAAATGATTTTCTACTGAGGTAATAAAACGCACTACAAACCAAACCAATAAGCAGATGCTGGTCACCACACGAATGGGATCAATAAAATCAAATATCTCTGAATCTGACTGCATCTGTGCAATTTCTGCTGCAGCGGAGAAACCTAAAACCCATATTAAAAAAGCCAGTGGCTTTGATAACGCCTCAAAAAAGGCATCATCCCAGAAAGTCCCCGTTTTCTTAGATTGCCTCTCAAGTCTGGCAAATAAAAAGCGGGCAAACAAATTGAGTAATAGTGTAATAACAACTACCGCAAAAATTTGTAAAATCCAAACATTCTTTTCTAAATTCCATGATGCTACTAATTGCTGCAACCACTCCATACCACACCTCTATTAACCCTGTTTTTAAACATTAAAGCCTTGGAATCATACCTTTTTAGACTATTTTTCACCATAAATTTACGAGGTTATTACTCTACGCCATATATAAAGCATCATAAAACCCATGCTATTTTTTTAATTAATGGCAATTCAACACCTTACCCAACTACAGACTTTTACAACATAAAAAAACTTAAAAAAATAAAGACTGGCAGAGTTTTTTTTACATGGTATGTTTAAGAAAAGGAGAAGAGAGATGGCTAAATTAATTCCAACAACCGGTCAGTGGTACAGAGAGACTTTACGGAATATTTTATTTTCTGTTGTCGCTCTGGATGAAAAAAACGCTACCGTTGAAGTACAGCTTATTGACGGGGAAATTTCAGAATACGATTTTGAATCTTGGGATGAGATGTCTCTAGTAGAAATTGCTGCCCCCGAGGACTGGCGCTCACCCTTTGAAATATCTAATGATAACTGGCAAGAAGACAGTAATGTATTTCATCCCGACAGGTATGCAAACCCGCTACACACACTAGAACCCGACGATGATATGAGCTTTGATGATGAATATTATTAGTAGTAACCACCCCTAAAATACCGCCATCAAGCAACCCATCTAAAAAAATGCTCTAACACAAAATCAAACCACCCTCTTGCTAAACCTAAAAAGCTGTATATACTTACAGCAACTGTATAGAAAAACAGTTACTAGACTTATCCGATGTCTTACTGACATGACGTCTAATCGACATTGCTTAGCAGGAGCCACAATGGAACAATTAACCCCAAGACAAGCCGAAATACTCTCACTAATTCAGCGCAATATTGAAGACACCGGCTTTCCCCCTACCCGCTCAGAGATTGCCCAAGAGCTTGGCTTTCGTTCGGCAAATGCCGCAGAAGATCATTTAAAAGCCTTAGCACGAAAAGGCTTTATTGAAATGCTCCCCGGAACGAGCCGTGGAATCCGTGTATTAATAGATACTAATAAAGAAGAAGATGGCATTCCATTGATAGGCAAAGTTGCCGCCGGTAACCCCGTTTTAGCTATTGAGAATATC
>CBDUPS010000437.1:0-1781 GCA_965369155.1 uncultured Spongiibacteraceae bacterium | reverse complement strand
CTCCATTATTGAGAAAGAAACAGGCGTAATAGAAGAGCGTACCCAAATAGCCGGAGTCTTTGTACGTCGTTTACGCTTAGGGATGAGGTTACAAACAGACCCAACGGTTATTTATGGCATGGGAATGAATTATGATGGAAAAATTAGGCGACAAGATTTAAAGCAAGATACACCGTATAATACCTATACTCGTCACGGACTCACTCCAAGCCCTATTGCCTTACCAGGGCAGGGTGCAATTTATGCGGCACTACACCCAGAGCAAGGTGATACGCTATTTTTTGTTGCTAAAGGTGATGGAACACATTATTTTTCTGTAACGCTAGATGAGCACCGATCGGCAGTAAAGCGTTATCAGATGAACAGAAAAGAAGACTATCGCTCTCACCCAAAACGGTAAAAAATAATAAGAATAATGATAAAAAAAACAGGACAATTTATATCTCTTGAGGGCGTTGAAGGGGTAGGTAAATCTACTAATTTAGCTTTTATTGAACAGTGGCTAAAAGAAAAACAGATTCCTTTATTGGTTACCCGCGAGCCCGGTGGCACACCGTTGGCAGAAGAAATTCGCGAGATATTACTAACTCCCCGCGCAGAACTTATGGATAGCACCACTGAGTTGTTATTAATGTTTGCCGCAAGAGCTCAGCATTTAAATACCGTTATTAAGCCGGCACTTGATGCCGGTACATGGGTACTGTGTGATCGATTTACTGATGCGACTTATGCTTATCAAGGTGGTGGTAGAAAACTATCAATCGAGACCATTAGTACTCTTGAAACTCTAGTGCAAGATACCTTGCGCCCAAACTTAACATTGCTACTTGATCTGCCACCTGAAATTGGTTTGGCTCGTGCAGACAAAAGAGGGCAGCGGGATCGCATAGAAAAAGAAAAAATAGAGTTTTTTAATGCAGTAAGAAGCACCTATTTAAATAGGGCTCATGCAGAGCCACAGCGTTTTCGTATTATTGATGCCTCTTTTTCCTTAAAAGAGGTGCAGATAAACTTAGCAAAACAGCTAACTGATTTTTGGGTTAGTCTTTAATGGATAACGCGGTAGTAACAAATTACCCTTGGTTAAAAAAACCGTGGGATCAATGGATTGAGAATAGGCATAATAACTTATTACACCATGCTTATATTATCTCTGGAGTTGACGGGCTTGGGCAACAAGCCTTAGTTGATAGCTTAAGCTCAAGTCTTTTATGTCGCCATAACCAGCAAAATAATATTATTGGCCTTGCCTGCGGCAGTTGTAAGTCGTGTCTTTTGTTGGCGGCAGGTACTCATCCCGATAAGCTGCATATTACTTTTGAGATAGCCGATACGGGCAAACAAAAAACACAAATTGTTGTTGAGCAAATACGGCATATTTTTGAGTTTGCCTTTAGCACTGCACAGTTAAATAAAAACAAATGTATTATTATTGACCCTGCTACAGCGATGAACAGAAATGCCTCTAATGCATTATTAAAGTCACTTGAAGAGCCTCCAGCCAATACATTTTTCTTTTTAATTGCCAATAAAATGGGGCGGCTTTTACCCACAATACGTTCGCGCTGCCAAATGTTACCGTTACAATTGCCCTGTAAAAATGATGCGTTGCAGTGGCTTAATGTACATGGCGTTACAGAAGAAGGTGAGAAATATTTAGAGTTAGCAAATGGCGGCCCATTACAGGCGCAACACCTTTTTCAACAGTCGTCTAAGGCCGTGGACGTGACTTTACAATGTATCGAAGACTTATTAGAGAATCACACCATGCCTAATGTGTT
>CBDUPS010000436.1:0-1784 GCA_965369155.1 uncultured Spongiibacteraceae bacterium | reverse complement strand
CATTATATTCCGCCTTTTATCTTAATGAGCTTATTTACCGTTTGCTGTCAAAACAAGAACCAAGCAACGAGGTGTTTTCAGTTTACTGCGAAGCCTTGACTAAAATTAATGTAGGCTATGAACTTGAGAGTGTGTTGCGGCAGTTTGAGCTGACGTTGTTACAGCTATTGGGTTATGAAATTCATTTCGCCTGCGATGGTGAGCCTTTACAGAATCATTTAACTTACGGTTGGTCTGCGGATGACGGTTTTTTTAATTCCAATGCAACAGGCTGTTGGTTAGGGCGTGATTTAGTGCCGATACAACATTATACATTTGAAGCTAAAGCCACACGTTTAGCAGCGAAACAAATAACTCGGCAAGCGATTAATACCTTATTGGGCGGTGATGTGATTCAAAGCCGTGATTTTTTTCGTTGAGGGCAATTTATCGCCACTAACCTTTACTAATCTTTACATTATTTATTAGAAAAAAGCATAAAGCTCGCGATGGCTTTTGTTATAGTGAGCCCTTGTTGATTCTGCTTATTATTGGGATTGTTAGTGACTTATTGTGTTAAACGCTATCCATTGATTCTCTGTTTTTTACTGGGGTTAAGCCTAGTAGGTTGTAGTAGTTTATTTAAAAAAGAGGCGCAAGAATTACCCGCTGTGGTGGCGGAGAATTGGCAGCAGTCTTTTTTGCAGGTCGATCAAAACCGGCAAACCCCAGAGCAACTTTTACAGCATTTTAATGATGAAAGACTTAACGCATTATTTACCCAGGCATTGGAGGGCAATTATCAATTAGCTCAACAAGCGTATGTGGTAGAACAGGCTCGCTTAGCAGCTAATATTAGCCAGTCGCCACTTTGGCCGGAGTTTTCGATTTTGTTAAATGCTGATAGAGCAGGCAGTGATACCATCAACCCAGCCAACCAGTTTATGTTGCAAGGGCGGATTAGCTGGCAAATTGATTTATGGGGACGCTTAAGTGATATTAATAAAGCCGAAAAAGCCTCGTATTATAGTGTGCTGGCCGACTACCAAGCTTTGCGCTTATCGCTCGCTGGTGAATTAACCAACGCATGGTACGCCTATCAAAATGCACTACAGCAAACACAATTAGCCGAGCAAAACACAAAACTTACACAGCAGCTGCAACAGATTACAGAAAAACGCTACCAGCGTGGTTTGGCCTCTTTACTCGCCTGGCAGCAATCCCAAGCGTTACTTTCATCAGCGGTTGCCGAGCAAAAGAAACAAGCCCTATTATTACTTGATAAACAAAATGCCCTGCAATTATTACTAGGGCAAAACGCTCAATCAGCAGTGCCATACCCCTCAGTACCCTTACCCGTTAACTTTGCTGAATTACCTGCAGGGTTACCGGCGGATATTATTCGTCGCCGTCCAGACATTATTAGCGCCGAGCAAAAATACAGTGAAGCTCGTCTACTGTGGCAGAGCAGTGAAAAAGCCTATTTACCCGGATTAACGCTAACGGCTGCAGGGGGCAATACTCACTCGCAGTTATCACGCCTACTAAGTGATGGAGTATTTAATTGGAATGTGGCAGGACAGTTATTAGCGCCAGTCTTTAATGCAGGGCGCTTGCGTAACGCTGCAGCACAAGCCGAGGCTAAAACCAACCAGAGGCTTTATCAATATGGCGAAGTAGTATTTAAAGCCTTATTAGAAATTAATACGCTTATCAAACGGGAAGCACTACTAAGCACTCAGGTGGCACAGCAACAACAGGTTGTGGCCCGGTTTACATCGGTGGCTCAGTTAGCCCAAAGAGAT
>CBDUPS010000435.1:0-1810 GCA_965369155.1 uncultured Spongiibacteraceae bacterium | reverse complement strand
CTAAAGATAATGCTTCAGTTACTTTGGCACGAATAGTGTAATCTTGGTATGCAGGTAGCGCGATGGCCGCCAAAATACCAATGATTGCTACCACAATCATTAATTCAATAAGGGTAAAACCTTGTTGTTGAGTCTTCATAAGAACTCTCCTTTATATTTATAGTTATGTAACTATTTAATTGATCAATCAAATTGTGTTTTTAGAAACAACTTGAAACCTGACACTTAATTAACAGGTGCTACCTATTAGTTAAGCATCTGCCATTTCTGCTATCACACTAAAATGACTAGTAAGAGTGTAGCAAGGCTTATGCCAGTTTGCTAAAAAAAAATAACTTTTGTTTATGCACTGGGCTTATTGGTATTTTATTCAACCAGTTAATAGCCTTTATTAAAAATCGCTTTAGTGTTGTGACATGGTGAGGAGGTTGTTGTTTGCTGGTATTAGTGTGATGGGGTTAACAAGGGTTTTACGGCGCTCTACTGTTTTTTATGACAATTATCGTCAGTTTTTAACGTTATTGGCCTTTAGCTGGCGCAAGTAGTGGCTATTAAGCAGCCTTTATGTGGTGTTGCTATTAAGAGTTTTTGTTATGTTGGCTAATCTCTGGTGGTTTTGCCTTTGTATTAGTGGATAGGTGTATTTTATCTCTTCGGCTTTTTATGTTGATAAAGCACTTCTCGCTATTAGGGCTCTAAAAAGTTTTGATAACTTTTGTGACTAAGAGCTGGCGGGCTAACTGTAACCAGCGGTAACTATTGTGGCACGTTAATTGCTTTATTTTAGTAAGTGGTTTACATGTTTAGTGCTATTACCGATAAACCCCGTAGTACAAGGTAATAGAATAAGTGGCAACACAAAATATTGTGTTAAAGGTAAGAGTTGTAGAGCAAGGCATCGCTTAATTGTCGCCTTTGTTATTAGGTGGTTTACCTCATTAGGCCATTAACGGCACTGGCCAATAATATTAACCCTAAGCGCCAAAGCAAAGGGTATAAGAACAAGGAGAATAACATGAAGGCAAAACAACAGGGTTTTACCCTTATTGAATTAATGATTGTGGTAGCAATTATTGGTATTTTAGCGGCAGTTGCCTTACCTGCCTACCAAGATTACACCGTAAGAGCCAGAGTATCGGAGATGCTTGTTAACTTTACCTCAGGTAAAGCCATTGTGGCGGAGAACGCCGCTAATGCCTCAGCTTTAGGTTTAGGGATTGATACTATAGCCACCGACTCTATAGCCAGCTTAACCATTGATAATAGTAATGGAGTAACCACCATCACAGGCACGGCCGCGGTAAAAGGGGTAGTACTTACCATGACGCCGATGTCTGCAGGAGCAGGTTTAGTGCAAGGCACAGCCCCTACAAGTGGTATTTATTGGGTATGTGCGGTAGCCAACCCTGCGCATAATAGATATGTACCAGCTAATTGCCGTAGTTAAGTTATTACTAATAAATAAAAGTGTTGATTAAAAACCCAGTTTTATACTGGGTTTTTTTATATTTGTGGCGCATAAGCCCAAGAAATAATACTTATATAGTGTTGAAGGTTTTTTAGGTTAATGGGTACAAGCAACGAGTAGTTGATGGGTTATTTATCAACCCTTACATGAACTGGTGTCGGACGGTGGTAGTGTTACTTTCAAGCTTCTTGGCTTTTTTTTGATTATTAGGCAGGTTCAGAGCTCAGGATGCGCGGAGAATGAATAGGAGTAGTAATTAGAACTCCGTTTGCTCACCCTTCGACGGGGCTCAGGATGAACGGTATATGATATGAGTAGGTGTTAGAAATCCGTTCGCCCTGA
>CBDUPS010000434.1:0-1815 GCA_965369155.1 uncultured Spongiibacteraceae bacterium | reverse complement strand
CACTCCCCCAAGCCTTGAAGGTAGTGTGCTCTATCCGTCGCCTTTAGGAGGCGTTAATTGGGGAGGCGTATCTATTAACCCGCAATCCGCTACTGTTTTTGTACCACAAACCCATCTGCCCTTTGTTGCGCAATTAGTACCAAGAGATGTGTATGAAAAAAATAATTATCAGTGGAATTACCCCGATGAGTATTACCCTATGGAAGGCACACCTTATGGTGTACATCGCTATCCATTAATCTCTAATTTAGAAACCCCCTGCAATACGCCTCCTTGGGGAAGTTTTACCGCCGTTGATTTAAAAAGTGGTGACATAAAGTGGCAAGTACCTTTAGGCTCTACCCGCGACTTAGCCCCTTTCCCCTTTTGGCTTAACGTTGGAACCCCAGTGATGGGGGGCGCGTTATCAACAGCAGGTAATGTGGTTTTTATCGGAGCATCCTCTGATTATTACTTTCGTGCCTATGATGCGGATACCGGTAAAGTGCTATGGAAGTATCGACTCCCCACCACAGCCACAAGCTCACCGATGAGCTATCAACTAGAGCGCAATGGTAGTCAATACATTGTGATTGCAGTAGGTGGTTATGGCTGGTCAAAGCCTTACGATGCACTTATGGCATTTAAACTTAAAAAATAATCACTTAACAGCAGCACCACTCAAATCAATACAGCATTTTTTATAATTATATTTGCTATACTCTACTTTGTTTTTATTGAGTGTTAGATTATAAATGTCTGCACCACGGTCACTTTACAGCGAGTTAAAAAGGATTTCATTATGGGTACTATTATTACGTTAGTTGTTATTGCCTTACTGGTATTTTTTGTTATCAGTATTTATAACAAACTTGTCACACTTAAAAACCGTTACGAAAATGCTTTTGCGCAAATAGAGGTTCAGTTAAAGCGTCGTTACGATTTAATCCCCAACCTAGTAGAAACCGCTAAATCATACATGAAGCATGAACGGGAAACACTGGAGGCGGTTATTAGTGCACGTAATCAAGCCGCCAATGGATTGTCAGCTGCATCATCTAACCCTTCTGATGGTAATGCTCTTGGTCAGTTAGCTGGTGCCGAAGGCTTACTTGCGGGTGCTATGGGCCGATTTCACGCAGTAATGGAAGCCTACCCTGACTTAAAAGCCAATCAAAATATGATGCAGCTTACTGAAGAGTTAACCTCTACCGAGAATCGTATTTCTTTTTCTCGCCAAGGCTTTAACGATGCCGTTACCGCTTATAACATTTACAAAAAAACCTTTCCCCCTGTTGTATTGGCTAACTTTTTTGGTCACTCTCAAGATGCAAGCCTACTTGAATTTGAAGAAGGTGAAAAACTCAAAGAAGCACCTAAGGTTAGCTTCTAAATATTGCAGTAAGCTGTCGGCTAATCAACCATGAATTTTTTTCAGCACCAAGATAAAGCAAAAAAAAATACCCGTTACTTGGTGTTTCTTTTTGCTTTAGCAGTATTTTGTCTTATCGTTATTACCAATATATTGTTTGGTGTTATTTTTTGGGGTACCGATGAGCAATTGGTGGGTCGCTACCAACAGCATGTTGCTGCATCCGGCTTAGAAAGCTCCCCACCATTACAAGGCTTTATGCTGTACCTACAAAGTGATGTATTTTTTATTATCACTAGCGTTATTTTGGCAGGGATTTTTTTAGCGTCATTGGTAAAGTACCTACAATTCTCTGGTGGTGGTGCAACAGTTGCTCGCTCTTTAGGTGGCGAACCAATCCATCCTAACTCCCAAGATCTTGCCCATCGTAGAGCCCTTAATGTGGTAGAAGAAATGGCTATTGC
>CBDUPS010000433.1:0-1816 GCA_965369155.1 uncultured Spongiibacteraceae bacterium | reverse complement strand
ATCACCGTACAACAGACCCACGAACTGGTCAATGTATATGGGGTAACCATTTACAAGGGCACAGAAAGGGGTTGCATAAAAGAACTGGCCAACCGGCTTGCTCATAAAATAACACAGCTATGACACCCTGGTACATAAAGATTTTACAGGAGCTATGTCCGCACGACGGGGCAGAGATTATCGTGACCCATAGCTGTGTAACCTGCGAGACCACCCAAGTGGTATGCGCCGATTGTAAACGCGTATTCTGTTCAATAACCGACTGCACATGAAATTCAGATATAAGATATTGGAGTATAAACGCCTACAAAAAGGTTATCTCGACTATTTGGAAGCCCCTGGCGACGAACCCTTGACCATAGACCAAAAACTAAAGCTCTGCGGCGAGATCACTCGATTACAGATGAACATCGACCGCATAGCGGCCATGACCTATACCGATGTTGAGCGCGATAGTCTTGACTACCCCATAGAAATCCCTAGCCGATTGATACGCCCACGAAAACCAGTGAATAAGATGCCTAAAATAGATTCGACATGGAACCCAATAAGATAAAACTAAAGCTATCGCCCAATAGACTGGAGGCCGTATGTGCCGCTTTCCGCAATCTAAGCAACGATGTGCCAGATGGCAGGTACCACAAGCACAATCGCAGTATCATGAACGGTGTGGCCAAAAAGCTGCTTAAAAAACAATTGGACCAGCCTATAAAACCTATCTCCGTGACGATGGAATACCATGAGGCCGATATCCTGGAACTGTTCCTGATGGATTTTGCCAACTATCACGACGAGCATACCGCCCGGCTTATGTTGATGGTGGCCAACGAACTCAACCAAAAACTAGCGTAATGGACCAATTGACCACCTACACGGTAAAGAGCAAAGAGGATGGGTTTATATGGGTGTTCAAATACCATTTAAACGGCGATTTGGAGAGCTTTAAGATAGTCGATGGCACATTATCACAACGGCAGGCCCGTTGGTTCTTTCAAGAGGGTAATTTCCCTTTTATAGAGCCTTTGATTAAAGGCTGGCAGGTAAAGCTTAAAAAGAACTTTGATGTTACCATAGGCTACCCGGATATAAGTTTCGATGCCTTTTGGGCGGCCTATGCCCACCGCCCCAGAAAGGCCGAGACCAAAGACTATTGGAAAAAGATGAGCGAAGCGGATAAGATAAAGGCCCTAAGCGGTCTCAGGGGGTATAATAACTTTTTGCGGCTGGAAGGTTGGCGTAGTAAGATAGATGCCATCAGGTATCTTAAAAAACGGATTTACGAAGATTATCTATAACCATAAAAACACGATATGAAAACCATTTATATAGCGGGTAAGGTCACAGGCGAACCCATTGCGGAATGCACCCTGAAATTTGGCACGGCACAAAAGCAGATAGAGGCACACGGCTACGCAGCCGTAAACCCTTTGTCCGTTGTCAATGATTGGCATACCACTTGGGAGCAGGCCATGCGAAAATGCATCAAGGCCTTGGCCGATTGCGATGCCATTCTCTTGTTGCCGGACTACCATTTGAGCAAAGGGGCCATGATGGAGCAGGTTATTGCCTCGGATTTTAAGATGCCGATTTTCTACAGCCTGCAAGAGTTTAAGAAACAAGCCCCCAAAATCGAAGCCGAACCTGTAGAGACCTGTTGTAAAAGGAAATGTAATAACCCGGTATATCAAATGAAATACTGCTTTGACCATTTTGTACAATCGGATTATCCATAACTTACAAGGCTATGCATAGTGCCTTCTTTAAATTACGCACTAACTTTAATTAAAAGCAGAAACAATGAATACAGAACAAAACT
>CBDUPS010000432.1:0-1816 GCA_965369155.1 uncultured Spongiibacteraceae bacterium | reverse complement strand
CAAGTAAACACTACCGCAGAGTCTGAGCAAGATAACTCAGCCATTACTGCGTTAGTTGATGGTGGCTATGTGGTGACTTGGCAGTCAAACCATCAGGGTGACAATAATGTTTATGCCCAGCGTTATGCTGCAGATGATAGCAAGGTAGGTGGTGAAATACAGATAAACACCTACACTTCAAATGAGCAGTTTGAGCCAGCGATAACTGCACTGACTGATGGGGGCTTTGTGGTAGCTTGGAGTTCCAGAGGACAATCTGACTTTTATGGCGGAGTTTATCTACAGCGTTACGATGCAGCTGGCAATGCCGTAGGCGCTGAAACTTTAGTTAGTAATACGCAAGATGTTGATGAGGTTGCTCCTACTATTACAGGGTTAAATGATGGAGGCTTTGCTGTTAGTTGGTCCTCTATTGGGTACGGTTTTCCTCAAGAAGCGGGTGTGTATTTGCAAAGATATGACGCTGCAGGTAACACCGTAGGGAGTGAGACTCAAGTTTCGGATATAAATGGGTTTTATGCTTTTTCCTCAGTGACAAGTTTGGTTGATGGTGGTTTCGTAGTCTCCTGGAGATCATTAGAAGGCGCTGATACCAATGTGTATATGCAGCGTTATGACTCTACAGGTAATACGGTAAGTGGTGAAACTCAAGTAAATACCAACACGTATCAAACACAGGCTCCATCTATAACTGGATTAGCTGATGGGGGCTTTGTGGTGGGCTGGGAAGATGACAATGGCCTTTACTTACAGCGTTATGATGCTGCCGGTAGCTCCGTAGGTACTGAAACTTTAGTTCATTATTCAGCCACGAGTAACCAATACCAACCTTCTATTGCGGCTTTAGTTGATGGAGGGTATGTAGTCAGTTGGCAGTCATCATTCGGTGATATAAGTCTACAGCGCTATGATGTTAATGGTGACATTGTAGGAGGAGAATTAACAGTAAATAACAACAGATATGGTCTTGAGACTAACCCAGTAGTTACAGGGCTAAATGATGGCGGTTTTGTAGTGAGTTGGTCATCGGATAAACAAGATGCCTTAGGTAATGATCTTTTTATGCAGCGTTTTTTTGCCGATGGAAGCACGAGTCAGACAATAAACAATGGCATTGATGTAAGTGGTTTAGATGATGGCATATTAACGATTGATGTATCAGTAACTGATGCCGCAGGTAATGTAGGATCAGCACAAAACACCAGTGTAGTGTTAGATACGATTGCCACACCAACGGTTAATACCGTTGACACCAGCAACACACGCCCTTGGTTAAGCGGTTGGTTTGATGCGGATAATGCTGAGACTTTAACCGTAACCGTTGATGGTGAAACTTATACACTAGGTGAAGATAGCAACTTATACCAACATGCTAACAACGATAATATTTGGGTGTTAAAGCCACAGGGCTTTTACCATTTAGGTGAACACGATGTACAAGTAACGGTTACCAATGCTGCAGGGGGTTCTGATACAGACCAAACTTTAGGTGAGTTAACCATTAGCCGGGATATGTTTGCCCCCCGTGTAGATGGCGCCAGACAAATTTATAACAATCGCCCTGCAGTAGGTGGGTGGTTTGATGAAGCGGCAACGAAAAATTTAACTGTAGAGTTAAACGGTACGGTTTACACCTTAGGCGTTGATGCCGAATTATATTCTAATGGGCCTAATCATTGGGTGTTAAATTTATCGAGCTTAACTGCCCCATTGCCTGATGCGGTTTACGATGTAGTAGTAACAACCACTGATGCTAATGGCGTTACATTACAAGATTTATCTAGCGGTGAATTAACCATTGGCATGCTTGCACCAA
>CBDUPS010000431.1:0-1818 GCA_965369155.1 uncultured Spongiibacteraceae bacterium | reverse complement strand
CGGGGTTTTTTTATGGAGAGATTTTAGTGTTTAAGCTCGGTCTTTATGCACTACTGTCTGAAAAAAATACAAAAAAAAGAGTTTATTGCAAGTGCATATGAGGCCGACCAGTTAGCGGCAGTTAATGATCTTTCTGGTTTTTTGTTTTGTATTAGTCTAGTCTTGCCTATTTTTAGATTTTAATACAGCCTTTATCGATAGAGTGCTTAGTGGGCAAGAGTTGTTTTTGTAAAAAGTGCTTTGTCTGAGGGTATGGCAATTTAAGGCGTTCTTATAGCATGAAGAATTTACTACCGTTAGTGCATATTCTTTCTAATGGTGCTTTACATTCAGGAGAGGATATAGCCACCAGCTTGAACGTGTCTAGGGCCGCTGTTTGGAAAAAAATCCAGCAACTTGAGCAGATGGGGCTAGAGGTTAACGGCATCAAAGGTGTTGGCTATCAATTAGTATCGCCATTAGAGTTACTCTCTAGCAAGGAGGTGCTTTCTTGCGTCGAAAATACAGAACATTTGCGTTTAGAAATTTGCTCTAATATTAATTCAACAAATTCATATCTTATTGACAAAACATTTTCCGATGATATCCACGGGCTAGCATTATTGGCGGAGCACCAAGAGGCTGGTAAAGGGCGTAGGGGGCGACATTGGCTTGGGGTCCCTTTCACTAACATTTATCTTTCTATAGGTTGGCACTACGACATGGGGACCACGGCTCTTGAGGGTTTGAGTCTGGCGGTAGGTGTTGAGTTAGTTGAAAGATTGCAAAAATTACTCCCTCAGTCTGAAAGAAGTAAGCTTCAGTTAAAGTGGCCTAACGATGTTTTATATGATGGTAAAAAACTGGCTGGCATATTGATTGAGGTTGTTGGTGATATTGCTGGTGGTTGTATGGTTGTTGTTGGGCTAGGCTTGAACGTTAATGTTTCAGCAGATATTGCAGTTGCAATTGATCAGCCATGGGTTGATATGAAAAGTATCTGTGATGGCGTATCGAGAAATGTACTGGCAGCTTTATCTATTAATGCGATATTGGCAGCCTTGAGGCATTTTGAAAATAGCGATTTTTCTACGTATCAAAAGCGTTGGCAACATTTAGGTGCTTACCAAGGTAAGCAAGTTACTATGATTGTGGGAGAGCGTTTGGTTGAGGGTATGTTAGATGGCATATCAAGTACAGGAGCGTTAATTCTGCAGACGAGTGAAGGGGAGTCCCTGTTTCATGGTGGAGAGGTATCGTTACGATTAGGATCTGAAAATCATGATACTTGAAATGGATGTTGGTAATACGCGTATAAAATGGCGCTTAAGGCCGATTGGTGCTGTTGAGGCCGCCAGACAAGGTGCGTTAGTGTATGAGGCTGGTTTAGGTTTGGCGTTGTCAGAGTTGCCTTTGGATGAGGCTACTGGTATTTCACTTGCCGCTGTTTTAAGTGATAGGAAAAAAAGCCAGTTGTTAGATGAACTATCTAAATGTAGCAATGTACAGCCATGGCTTGCAGAGGTGGCGGCTGAGGCGCTGGGTGTCACTTGTGGTTATGATAACCCCGCACAATTAGGTGTTGATCGTTGGTTGGCTATGGTGGCCGCTTATGATCGCTATAAATCTGCAGTTTGTATTATAGATGCAGGAAGTGCCTTGACCGTAGATTGGGTGGATGCTGCAGGCTTTCATCTGGGAGGATATATTGTTCCTGGGTTTTCTATGGCTAAAGCGTTGCTACTCGAAAAAACTGAAAAAGTACGTTTTTCAGGGGAGAGTCGCTTTAATAAAGAGGAAGATGTTGCTTGGCCTGCTAACACAAAAGATGCTGTTGAA
>CBDUPS010000430.1:0-1823 GCA_965369155.1 uncultured Spongiibacteraceae bacterium | reverse complement strand
CTGTTATCTTCGCTAACATCAATGACAATGACTCGTTGATGGACATTAACCTGGGTGGCCGCCAAACCAATGCCGGGGGCGGCATACATGGTTTCTAGCATGTCTTCTATTAAGGTTTGTGTTTCTTTGGTTACCGATACAACCTCCTTCGCGGTAGTTCTTAGGCGGGGATCTGGAAACTCTAAGATGTCTAAAATGCTCATATTTTTCCTTTTAGCTAAGACGAAAACGAGATATGCTCACCAAAACTGATAAATAGCTTCCGAAAAGAAAGCGGTTGATTGGAAATATCATGCTATATTATACCTGCTGAACTTGGGTTATCCCAAGAATATAGGTATTTGTTATAAAATATGCTATGTTGCGCTTTCAGCTTTAAGCTGCCTAATAATAAGAAAAGCCCAGTGGGCTAAAAAGAATAATAAGGGATAACCGTTATGAGAAAGCTGGTTGTTGCAATTTTTGGACTCCTTTTTACTATGGCCTTGATGGCCGATACTGTGGAGTTGCGAGATGGTCATCCAGATGAGTATGTCGTAAAAAAGGGAGATACTCTTTGGGATATTTCCAATACTTTTTTGAATGATGCGTGGTTATGGCCAGAAATATGGCACGTTAATCCACAGATTGAAAATCCGCATCTGATTTACCCTGGGGATTTATTAAAGTTAATTTACCTTGATGGTGCAGATGGTCGTCGCATGCCTCATGTAACGGTTGCTCGTCGTGGTATGGCAAGTAAAACGGTCACATTATCTCCTACAGTTAAAAGCACACCCTTAGATAATGCAATTCCTGCTATTCCTCTTGATGTTATCGGACCATTTTTAAGCAGTAGTCGTATTTTAAGCTCTAGAGAAATTGATGGGGCGCCTTATGTTATTGCTGGGGGTCAGCGTCACCTTATTGTTGGTGCTGGGGATTTAGTTTATGCCCGTGGTGATTTTGACATGAGCGAAAAACTATATGGCTTTTATCGTCCAGGTAAGCCTTATATTGATCCAGTAACTGAAGAAGTACTAGGCTACTCGGCAAAAGATATTGCTACCGGTAAGTTATTAACACATAAAAATAGCGTTGCCCGTGTAACACTAAATACTTCAAATGAAGAGGTTCGTGTTGGGGATCGCCTACTACCAATGATGACACGACGCATTAACGCTGTGTTTTACCCTAGCGCTCCTGTGAATGATATTAAAAAAGGCTACATTCTTTCAGTTGAGAATGGTGTAACTCAAGTAGGGCCTATGTCAGTAGTGGTTATTCGCAAAGGTGAAAGAGAAGGCTTAGAAGCCGGTAACATCTTAAGCATTTATCGTAAAGGTGAGGTTATTCGTGATCGAATCACAGACGAGCTTGTTGAGTTGCCTAGCGAAAGAGCGGGTCTATTAATGGTCTTTAGAACCTTTGATAAGGCAAGTTATGCGGTGATTTTATCATCAGATGAACCTTTAGTTGTGGGTGATGAGGTTCGTAACCCATAATCAATAAAAACAGACAGGCCTAGGATGGGCCTAGTTAGCTAAATTCAAGGATAGAAGATGGCTGAGAAAACAAAAGAGCTGGCCCTATGGCTGGCTCTTTCTTTTTTACCTAAAGTTGGGTCTGCAGAACTTCGTTGGCTTATTTCCCAGTTTGGTGACAGTCCATATCAATTACTCAGCGCCCCTATAGATGATTTAAAAAGGCTTTCTTTACCGGAGTCAGCACTTCAAGCGTTTATACAGTGGCAAAAAATGGGTGAGCAAAGCGATATAGCTCGCAAAGCAGCGGTACAATACGAGTTCGCAGAACAAGCCCGCGCCCATATCATCGCATTAAAT
>CBDUPS010000429.1:0-1827 GCA_965369155.1 uncultured Spongiibacteraceae bacterium | reverse complement strand
TAATGCCATTGCGTTACTACTGTGAGCATTCATCCTTAAGGATAATGTTTCTAAGCCTTTTAAAAATACCCATGCATTAAAGGGACTCATCGTAGGCCCTGCAGTACGCAGAAACAGTAACACGTCGTCCATCTCTTTTTTATTACCCACTACAGCGCCACCCATACAGCGGCCCTGACCATCAATATATTTAGTGGCTGAATACACCACAATATCAGCACCGAGCTCCATAGGCTTTTGTAATGCACAGGTGCAAAAACAATTATCTACCGCCAGTAATGCATTATTTTGATGGGCTATATCGGCTAGTGCTTCAATATCAACAATATCACTCATAGGGTTTGATGGGGTTTCAACAAATAATAAGCGAGTATTTTTTGTCATGGCTTGCTGCCAAGCATTTACATCAGTGGCAGATACATACACCACCTCAACACCAAACTTGCCCATGTATTTATTAAATAACGAAACCGTACTACCAAAAATGCTACCTGAACAAACTATCCTGTCTCCTGATTTGAGCAACGCCATGCAGGTTGCCAAAATAGCTGACATTCCAGAGGATGTAGCAACAGCTTGCTCAGCACCTTCCATTAAGGCTAAGCGCTGTTCAAAAGTTCTTACCGTAGGGTTAGTGTAACGCGAGTAAACATTGCCCTGACGGCTTCCCGAAAAAGTTTCCGCCGCTTCACTCGCGCTATTAAAGACATAACTAGAGGTAGTAAAGATGGGTTCGCTGTGCTCTTGCTCAAGCGATCGGTGCTGACCACCTCGAATCGCTTGGGTGCTCAATCCAGCCGCTTTTAATAGTTCGTCTAGCTCATTGGTGTTATTAGTTGGCATTCATGCTTACCTTACAATTACGAATTATCGTTATATAACCCAACCAAGGTTTCATCGCTATTATCTTGGTTTTTATTTTGTGTTTCTCGCATACTGTTATTACGTAGACTTTCAATTTTCTCAAGATAGGCAGCATCTATATCTCCAGTAATATACTTGCCATTAAAAACCGAGCTTTCAAATTTGGTAATACTGCTATTCCCCCCCCGACCACAGGTTTCTAGATCTTCCAGATCTTGGTAGATAAGCCAGTCTGCTCCAATTTTTTCACAAATCTCTTCGGTTGTTCGATTATAGGCAATTAATTCATGAACCGATGGCATGTCTATCCCATAAACATTAGGGTAACGCACCGCCGGTGCTGCTGAGGCGAAATCCACTTTTTTAGCCCCCGCAGCTCGAGCCATTTCAATAATTTGTTTGCACGTGGTACCCCGAACAATAGAGTCATCAACCAATAATACATTCTTACCGCGAAACTCTAACTCAATTGCATTGAGTTTTTGGCGTACTGATTTTTCTCTCGTACTTTGCCCTGGCATAATAAAAGTACGGCCAATATAACGATTTTTCATTAAGCCTTCTCTAAACTTAACATCTAACTCGTAGGCAATAACTTGTGCTGAAACACGGCTTGTATCAGGAATAGGAATAACCACATCAATATCATGATTAGGGTGCTCTTTTAAAATCTTAGCCGCTAACGTCTCCCCCATACGCAAGCGCGACTTGTAAACAGAAATTCCATCGATAATTGAATCCGGGCGGGCAAAATAAACATACTCAAACAAACAAGGCATGTTCTGTGTATGCTCTGCACATTGTTTTGTATGAAGCTCGCCGTTATTATCAACAAAAATAGCCTCCCCTGGTTTCACATCACCGATTAACTCAAAGCCCTGTACATCTAAAGCCACACTTTCTGATGCAGCCATATAATCATAACCATCTTGTTTATTAGGTTTCTTTCCTATAACTAAAGGG
>CBDUPS010000428.1:0-1832 GCA_965369155.1 uncultured Spongiibacteraceae bacterium | reverse complement strand
ATTTAGAGGCGGTTCATGCCAAGCAAACCACCTGTGATACTGATGTAGAGCGTTACCGTAACCTGCGTATAGAGTTAGAAGATCAGTCGAATAAAGTCCAACAGCAAATTTTTGAAACGGCGAATGAAATTACTCGTATTGAACAAACCATACATCACCAGCAGGAACGAGAAAGCAATTTAAAGGCCGATTTAGCCCAAACTGATGACAACCTAAAAGAAGCCATTGCTCATTTACAACAAGACACTGAAAGCTTAACGGAGTTGCTAGAAGAGTCTGAAGAGCTTGCTCCCCGCTTAGAGGAAATTTACCAAACCGAACAAGAGTTAACCGAGCAGTTAACCGATAGTGAAGATGCCATGCAACGCTGGCAAACGGAGTGGGATCGCTTTAATCAGGGTGCGGCTGAGCCACAACGTCAAGCTGAAGTGCAGCAATCACGTATTCAACATATTGATGAAGTATTACAACGCTTAAAAAACACCACAACACGTTTAAAGCAAGAGCAAGCCACATTAGATAGTCAGCCGTTTGAAGAACAAAGAAGCGCGCTACTAGAAGAGGTAGAAACCTTTGATGAGCGCAGTGAGTTATTGCAGCAGCAATTGTCAACAATTACTGATCAAATTGATGCTTTGCGTGAAGAGTCATCAGATGCCCAGCGAGAACAAAGTGAGTTAAGAGGTACGCTACAGGGTTTACTGGGAAAACAGTCATCATTAGAGGCTTTACAACAAGCCGCATTAGATGATGGTGCCGACACCAAAAAATGGCTAAACAATGCTGGTTTTAGTGAGCATAGCCGATTGGCTGATACGTTAGCAGTAGAAGAGGGTTGGGAGAGAGCCGTAGAAACTGTTTTAGGGGCAGCTTTACAGGCTATTTGTGTTGATAACATTACCCCAGCATTAGAGCAAATTCAGTCCCTCTCCAAGGGCTCAGTACATTTTGTTAATACCAATGACACTTGGCAGAGTGA
This sequence comes from uncultured Spongiibacteraceae bacterium, assembly GCA_965369155.1. Classification (GTDB taxonomy): domain Bacteria; phylum Pseudomonadota; class Gammaproteobacteria; order Pseudomonadales; family CBDUPS01; genus CBDUPS01. The sequence goes on along the minus strand of CBDUPS010000428.1, from coordinate 853 downwards.
AGGTGGCGAGTACTTATCGACTAAAGTAAAACAGCAAACGGCAGCGTGTTTTTTACTTGCGGGAATAAAAACGGCCAATAGCTTAGAGCAAGCCAAGCAAATGCAAACCAGTTTAAAAGTTGGGGAGTCGGTTATTACCCCTGATGGTGTATGGCTTGGACAAAATTGGTTAAAAGTAAGTCAGCAGCAAGATAGTACCGAAGGGGTTATTGCCAGAAGAAAGGTATTAGCTGAACTCACTCTGTCCGTGGAGCAATGCCGTGAAAATATGCTTATCTTAGATGAGCGAGTGGTGAGTCTACGAGAAACACTGCGGCAAAGTGAGCTTGAGCAATCCAATGTTCAAAAGCAGTTACAACAGCAAAACCAGCAATACGGTGAATTACGTTCACGACTGAGCTCTTGTCAGTCAAAAATTGAACAAATCCAACAGCGTCAAGAGCGGGTTGCTGTTGAATTAGATGAGGCGGAAAACCAGTTTGCTATTCAAGAAGAGCATTTAGGTGAAGCGCGTATTATCTTGCAAGGTGCTATAGAAAGCATGCAAGAAGATTCAACGCAAAAAGAAAAACTACAACAACAGCGTGATAGTTTACGTCAGCAAGTCGATACCTTACGTGAGAAAAACCGTCAGATTAGAGAAGAGTCTCGGCAGTTAGCTATGCGTCAACAAGCATTGCAGGCAAAAAAAGAATCGTTAACACAGTCGGTTGCCAGAGCCACCACTCAAAAAGAGCAACTACAACAAAGAAAGCTATTTTTAATGGCAGACTTAGAAGAAAAAATAACACCAGATGATTCTTTAAAAGATGAGTTAAATACGTTAGGTGGTGGCGATTTCGGTCAAATGGTG
>CBDUPS010000427.1:0-1832 GCA_965369155.1 uncultured Spongiibacteraceae bacterium | reverse complement strand
AACCCCTGTTACCGCCGTGAAAGGGCGGTGTCCTAGGCCTCTAGACGAAGGGGACGCAGTACAAAGAAGGCGTCGTGTATATAGGAGCCACTTCAGAAGACGCGCATTGTATGGATGCTAGCGTTTTGCGTCAACTGTTTTTTACCTTTTAATACGCTTTTTTTAACAGTTTTCTTTTTTAACCTCGACGAGAGTAAGCCGCCCCTGCAAAAACACCTGCCATTAACCCTGCCACCTGCTCTTCCCAACCTTCCTGAAAATGAACCGGTAAATGTCCTAAATAGTTAAGTATCCACAAAACGGCCACTACAATAGCTAAAGCAAATGAGACAAAGCGTCGCTCTAAAAAGCCGGCAATCACTAAATAAGCTGCATAACCACACACTAATGTGCCCGAACCTATATATAAATAATCACGGCCAAAAACCCACAAAATAATACCGCTGATAATCCAAACCGATGACGTAACATTAAAAAACCGTCTGCTTCCGCTATAGGCAATAACCAAAGATAACAGCAAAAACAACACCCCATTTACGATTAAGTGGTCTAGGTTTTGATGCAACACTGGGGCTAAGGCTATACCAATCAGCCCTTCTATTTTTTGAGGACGAATACCATACTGATTTAAACTATATCCAAGTAGGTAATTAAGTAATGCGACTGCTGCTACAATAAGCAAAAATAATGCAATCCAACGATATTTTTTTGCCATGATATTTCCTTTTTTTATTATTAGGCCATAATCTACCGGCAGATATTCTACAATACCCTACCGTTTTTTTCGCGAGCCATTTTTATGTCAAAACCCATTCAACAATCTCACAAACTCGATAACGTTTGCTACGACATTCGCGGCCCTATTATGGATAAAGCCCAAAAGATGGAAGAAGACGGGCATCGTATATTAAAACTTAATATTGGCAACCCTGCCCGCTTTGGTTTTAACGCCCCTGATGAAATCCTAAGAGATGTGATTAGCAACTTATCCAAGGCCGAAGGCTATAGCGATTCTAAAGGTATTTACTCTGCCCGTAAGGCCATTATGCAACAAGGGCAGGTTCAAGGGCTTAACGATATTATTGATGTGGATAACATTTGGCTTGGTAACGGTGTTAGCGAGTTAATTGTTTTGGCATTACAAGCCCTGCTTAACAGCGGTGACGAAGTATTAGTACCAAGCCCTGACTATCCACTATGGACGGCTTCTGTTCGTTTATGTGGTGGCAATGTGGTGCATTACTTGTGTGATGAGCAAAGTGATTGGATTCCTGATCTCCAACAAATAGAACAACAAATAACCGATAAAACCAAAGCAATTGTATTAATTAACCCCAACAACCCAACCGGTGCGGTTTATCCCAAAGAATTTATTATAGATGTGGCAAAGCTGGCAGAGAAATATCAGTTGGTAGTATTTGCCGATGAAATTTACGACAAAATTTTATATGACGATGCGGTACACACGCCTCTTGCCGCTTATGTACACGATACTCTATGTATCTCTTTTAATGGTTTATCTAAGGCCTATCGTTTAGCGGGCTTTCGCTCGGCATGGATGACAGCAACCGGAAACTTAAAAAAAGCTAAAGGTTATTTAGAGGGCTTAAATACCCTCGCCTCTATGCGTCTGTGTGCCAACGTACCGGGCCAGTTGGCCATTCAAACCGCATTAGGTGGCTATCAAAGTATTAACGATTTAACCCGCCCTGGTGGCCGCCTACGGGAGCAGAGAGATTTAGCCTGGAAAATGCTTACCGAGATACCCGGCGTTAGCTGTGTAAAGCCAAAAGCGGCGATTTATCTTTTTCCAAAACTTGATGCAAAACGCT
>CBDUPS010000426.1:0-1864 GCA_965369155.1 uncultured Spongiibacteraceae bacterium | reverse complement strand
CTGGTTTTGCCGCAAAGGGTTACCTAACGGCAGACTCGGACAATTAATGGAGTTAGCTCTTGAGGTTAAAATTAATGGCCAAGAAAATATTCTTAACCCATTAAAAAAATAACCTATCGTTAACTTATATTTCAAGAAGTTGCTATCTTATCGCAATAGCCACACTCAAATAAAATAGACGTAGGTGATTTAGCTACTGTTCTTGCTAAGTGTAAAAACTCCTCTTGTCCTTTCTGGGCCACTGTTATTTTCTTTCCTTCAGAAAAGCCTGCTGAGGCCACAGCTAAATAGGAGGCTTGCGTTAAACCCTCTTCCATCGGTAAAAGTAACCCTGCAAAATAATGCTGCTTTACATTCATACCTAGTAATGCCTCAACAGCAACAGGAGTAGCCTTCGTACTTAATATTTTTATACCCGCTTTAAAGTGCTTAAAGTCTTCACGAACTAACCAAGCAATATTTCCTATACTCCAACAAGAGTCACCATCATAACGAATGCCAACAATATCCCCTACTTCAAGATTCTGTGTTCCTTCAGCTGGCCATTGAATAGAGCAACCGCTCAATGATTTATCAATCGTTACCGCTGACTGTACAGGGTGATCTTCATTTACAGTAAACTCACCTTGCTCTTCAAAACCATTCGTTAAAGAAAAATTTTCGGGCAGGCAACCAAAGTGTGCGTTATCACCTTCTTTATCAACGAAGGAAGACCAAATATCATTACCGCGACGAGCTTCAATTAATTCAATATTTTCATGGGACTCATAAGCAATCGATAAGTTCATCTTACCCGAGCCGCCCATAAAATCACTAACCGTTTTATTGCCGGATAAATAATAATAAATGTTTTCTAAGCCTAAACATAAAGTAATATTTTCTTTAATATCTTTTCTATCATCTCGCTCGACAAACTCACCCCAAGCTGAAGACAAATGTCGAATTAACCGTGCGGAGAGTTTTGTAACCTCAGCCTTATCCCCTTCAGAATTTTTTATTTCAATCATTACGCTAAATCGTGATAGCAACTTATCAACGTTAACAAAAAACAATGTTTCTGAATTATCTAGCTCTGATAGCCTTGAAAAGACGGGAGGTCTGTCTGTCGCAATATCAACCACCAAACTATTTATTTCATCGTCACTTGTTTTACTTAACTGAATAAGCGGTGACCATTTATAGAGTTCTTTTGCGATAATTAAATTATCTTCGGGGGATAACTGGTTAGTTCGAGCACTACCTAATAAAAGAGAAACGCAATATAAATTTCTTACGCTAAACTCTGTCTCTGACAAACTGTTTTTATCTTTTATTTTAAAGTTTGCTGCCCCGAGTTTTTCCGCTAACACATAACGCTTATGTAAACGCAACCACATATTAGCTGGAACAGTTTGATACAGCTCAAAGTAGGTAATAAACAACGATATTTGGTCAACAAAAAAATGATGTAATAATTGAAATATCTCGTTTTGACCTAAGCCTTCTTTATGAGCTTTAATCACAAGATTACTAAATAGCGTTGTTTGTGTCGCCAACAATTTATGCACTAAACTTACGCTTTCTACCGTACTATCAACCCAACCTAAATGAGTATCTCGATACTCAGATGATAAACGCTTTATAACTTGATACACATAGGGTCTTAACGCTTGTAACGCCGCACTTTCTTCTTTCGCTGTTAAATCCCCTGTGGCAATCACCCCAAGCCCACTGTTAAGGCGTACCGCCTTCTCATAGGGCTCTTTCGGCAACAACTCAAGCCACGCATTAGTAGATTGAAGGGTAGAAAACAATTCGCGGGCTTTAGACATAACATTTACTGTTGTAAGAGAGGTGGGTCATCACACGCCTTACAAAACTTCCT
>CBDUPS010000425.1:0-1884 GCA_965369155.1 uncultured Spongiibacteraceae bacterium | reverse complement strand
TGGCCACATTTAGCAGCAGGGCCGGTACTACGAGCAAAGAACATATTTCATAATATTTTTCAAAGAGAGCCTCTTACCGCTCTTAATATAGCATTAGCATTAACACTTATTACCAGTGGTTTGTTTAAAAAGTTGGTAATTGCCGATAATATCGGAGCTTATGTCAATATTAATACCGCATTAGGTATTGATGGTATGTCTGGCTTAGAGGCTATGGCTACTATCATTTGTTTTAGTGGCCAAATTTACGCGGACTTTAGTGGTTATAGTGACATGGCTATAGGGTTTGCTTTACTTTTAGGGTTTAAGCTACCGGCTAACTTTAATTATCCTTACGTTGCTAGTACATTGACAGAGTTTTGGCATCGTTGGCATATCAGCCTTTCAACATGGTTTCGTGATTATCTGTATATTCCTTTGGGTGGTAATCGAAAAGGAGTTCCCCGCGCATACTTTAACGTATTTATTGTTTTCTTCTTGTCGGGCATTTGGCATGGGGCTGGGGTTAACTTTGCTATTTGGGGTGCTATTCATGGTTTGTTTTTAATGTTTGAGCGATTCTTTGCTAAAGGCTATGGTCGTTTTCCTGTGGTGTTACGTTGGATTATCACCATAATTATTGTTGAAATTGCATGGGCTTACTTTTTCCTAGATTTTAGTCAGGCCAATCAGATTTTAGCGATTGTTTTTTCGATTAGTGAAGGTTGGGTAGGGCAAAAAACGTCGGCTTATTATGTGGCGCCTATATTCTTATTAATGCTATTTGTTGTTTTTGACCACGTGATTAAGGTCTATCGTGTGGATAAAGAGGGCTACCCCATATTATTTAAAAATTTAGCTTTACCACTTGTGGTCTTAGTTATGTTTTTTTCGGCCATGTTGTTTAGTGGCGCTTCATTACCATTTATCTATTTTGAGTTTTAGTAATGATGATTAAATCTGATAAATACATATCGTTTTCTATTATTTTTAGTTTTTTATTAAGCGTTTTTTTATGCGTGTTCTTTCTTGATGATGCTGCCAGTTATTTGAAAGATGCTAAATATGTAGAGGTAGGTAATGCAAATGAAGGGGATGTAATTGGGAGCCCTTTACTAAATCAATATAAAAAAATTAGCGCTCAATACCAAGTTAACTTTGATATAGCGAACGATGTCTTGGTAAAGTCAGGTAAAGGACGTTCATTCTACGATTTCCCCTTATTTTTAGAGAAAGAAAAAAGCTTAGATGTGTTATTTATTGGTGATAGTTCATTAGCCTGGGGTTTTAGGCCTGATATATTTGAAACGGCCACGGGTTTACAGACGGGTGTTTTTACCTATGAGGCGCAGTTACTTAATAAGGCCAATGTTGCGTTATACAAAGCATTAGCGGAGTGCTTTTTAAAGCCTAGTGGTAAGTTAGTTTTGTCTTTTGCTTTAGGAACACAAACAGCAGACCCTGACATCACAAACCTCCCTCATTTAAAGGTGTATGAGGATGACATAGTAGCAGCGAATGAGGCGATAAAGCAGGATAAGTTTTGTCAGGAGTTTAGAGATGGTGCTACCTTGGCAGAAGGGCAGAGTAAAACTCAAGATAGTCAAAGCATTCCCTTTTCAATAAAAACATTATTAAGTTTTGAGCGTTATCAGAATCTTTTAGATGAGTGGCGAGCACTATTAAAGTCTAGGGGTATGAAATTGCCTAAAATTAGCTTTTACCAAGATAAAATGCTTGCTTATATTAATCCTGATTGGGAGGCGGAGTTAAATCAAGGGCAGCAGAATAAGATTTTAAGGCTTAGAGAAAACCCAGATACGATAACCTTGTTTTACCCAGAAGTTGAAGTTTACGCCCCCACACAAAAAATTAGTAAGCAGGTTGATCTCTCCCTTTTTAAAC
>CBDUPS010000424.1:0-1907 GCA_965369155.1 uncultured Spongiibacteraceae bacterium | reverse complement strand
CCCCACGGGCCTATTATTGAGCATTTTGAACTTTTAGGCCGCTCGAAAAAAAGACCAGAAGCCGCTAATACAAAAGAAGGGGCTGTTGCCACTGAATACGAGCGCAAGCAAGTTCGTGTAGTACAGATGATTCAAGCCTACCGGCAACGTGGACATCAAAAAGCCAGACTTGACCCCTTAAATGTCAAAAAGCGCGATGAGGTTCCTGATTTACAGTTACATTTTCATCAGTTAACCCCAGCCGACTTCGATACTATTTTTCAAACAGGCTCGTTACAACTGGGTAAACCAGAAGCTACACTTAAAGAGATTGTTGAAACTTTAGAGGCAACTTACTGTAATACCGTTGGTGCAGAATTTATGCACATTGTCGCCACTGAAGAGCGTATTTGGATTCAAAAGCGAATGGAATCGACTCGTAGTGCGCCTAATTATAGTCTTGACGTAAAGCGTAGTCTGCTAGAACGACTCACCGCAGCAGAAGGCATGGAAATGTCATTGGCCGCTAAATATCCAGGGGTGAAGCGTTTTGGTTTAGAAGGGGGAGAAAGCCTGATTCCGATGATGAGCGAATTAGTTCAACGGGCAGGTGGCTTTGGTGTTAAAGAAATGGTTATTGGTATGGCGCACCGAGGCCGTTTAAATGTACTGGTTAATATTTTTGGGAAAACGCCTAGCGATTTATTTGATGAGTTTGAAGGCCGTGCGGTTTATCACACCTCAGGAGATGTAAAATATCATCAGGGCTTTTCGTCTAATATAACCACCCCAGGGGGCGAAATACATTTAGCGCTAGCTTTTAACCCGTCCCATCTAGAGGTGGTTTCTCCTGTGGTAGAGGGTTCTGTTAGAGCCCGGCAAGATAGACGCCAAGATCAAAGCCAAGTGGTTCCTATTATCCTACATGGTGATGCAGCATTTGCCGGTCAAGGGGTGGTAATGGAAACATTTCAGATGTCACAAACCCGTGGCTATACTACCGGTGGCACCATTCATATTGTGATTAACAACCAAATAGGCTTTACCACCAGCAAGCAAGAAGATGCTCGTTCAACAGAGTATTGCACTGACGTAGCGAAAATGGTGCAAGCACCTATTTTTCACGTTAATGGTGACGATCCCGAAGCGGTTTTATTTGTTACCCAAATGGCTTTAGATTTTCAGCAAAAGTTTAAAAAGGATGTGGTTATCGATTTAGTTTGTTATCGCCGTCGTGGGCATAACGAAGCCGATGAGCCTGCGGCAACGCAGCCGATGATGTATAAAAAAATTAAATCACACCCCACAACACGTCAAATTTACGCTCAACGTCTCATCAAAGAAAGTGCCATTCAAGAGGGCGATGATGCTTTATTTATGGATGCTTACCGCAACACCTTAGAAAGGGGTGAGCATGTGGTTAAATCCTTAGTAACTAAAGCGGATGAGTCTCTTTTTGTTGATTGGCGGCCTTATTTAGGTCATGAATGGACCTTGGCCTGTAATACAAAAATTAGCCAAGAAAAGCTACAGTTATTAGGTCAGCAGTTGGCGGCAGTACCAGAAAACTTTGTTGTACAGCGCCAAGTTAAAAAAGTGCTTGATGATCGTGTTGCCATGGCTTTAGGTGAAATGCCAATTGATTGGGGCTTTGCTGAAAACTTAGCGTATGCCACATTGCTTGATAAAAATTATTCTGTTCGTTTAACCGGGCAAGATGTAGGCCGCGGTACATTTTCTCATCGCCACGCTGTATTGCATGATCAAAAAACAGGCGACACTCATGTGCCCCTGCAAAACTTGTCAGAAACACAGCCAGCATTTTCTATTTATGATTCTTTGCTGTCAGAGATGGCGGTGCTCGGCTTTGAGTATGGTTATTCAACAACCCATCCTAATGGACTGGTTATTTGGGAAGCACAGTTTGG
>CBDUPS010000423.1:0-1912 GCA_965369155.1 uncultured Spongiibacteraceae bacterium | reverse complement strand
CCTGTGGGAGATGTATTAGAAGAAGCGAAACGGCTAGCCGATGCAGGGGTAAAAGAGTTATTAATTATCTCTCAAGATACGAGCGCCTATGGAGTTGACTTAAAATACCGCACAGGATTTTGGCAAGGACAGCCCGTAAAAACACGCTTAAAAGAGTTGTGTGAAGCACTCTCATCTTTAGGGATTTGGGTTCGATTACATTATGTGTATCCTTACCCTAATGTTGATGATGTGATTCCCTTAATGGCGGAGGGAAAATTATTACCCTATCTTGATATTCCATTACAGCATGCAAGCCCACGTATTTTAAAGGCAATGAAACGCCCCGCTCACCAAGAAAAAACCTTAGCCCGTATTCATAAGTGGCGCGAGCTATGTCCAGACATCACATTACGAAGCACTTTTATCGTGGGCTTTCCAGGGGAGACTGAAGAAGATTTCCAAATGCTGCTCGATTTTTTACAAGAAGCTCAACTTGATCGCGTAGGTTGTTTTCAATATTCCCCTGTTGATGGCGCCCCTGCTAATGCTTTAGAAAACCCAGTACCTGAAGACGTAAAACAAGAACGCTGGGATCGTTTTATGGAGTTACAGCAAAGCATTAGTATCGAAAAGCTCCAACAAAAAATTGGCCGCACCATAGAAGTTTTAGTTGATGGTGTTGATGAAGATGACGACTCTATGGCCATTGCCCGCTCATGGGCTGATGCCCCTGAAATTGACGGTTTAGTTTTTATAGAAAATGCTGGGCATTTACGCTCAGGCGAAAAAGTAATGGTAACTATTACCAATAGTGATGAGTATGATTTATATGCACAATTGGCCACTGCTTAACCACGAATGAACCTTGTATTACTAGAGCCTGAAGATTTTATCACCGCCACTACGATTGTACTGTCTGGTGAGCGTTTTAAGCATTTAATCGACATTAAAAAAGTCAGTGAAGGCAGCCAATTTGTCGCAGGAGAAATCAACGGTAATATTGGCTCAGCTCTTATTGATAGCATCAATAAGAGCCATATTTATGCCACGGTTAGCCTTAATAAAGCCCCACCTAAACCATTACCCTTAACAATTATTATTGCATTACCTCGTCCTAAAATGCTCAAACGCATATTACATATTTGTGCGGAAACGGGCGTTAAAGAAATCGTATTTATTAATAGCTACAAGGTAGAAAAAAGCTATTGGAGTAGCCCGGCCTTAGATACCGCCACCATAGAAAAACAATTAAAATTAGGTTTATCACAAGCCATTGATACCCAAATGCCTAATGTTACTTTCTACAAAATGTTTAAACCTTTTATAGAAGATGTCTTTCCCTCATTGGCTTCTAATCGGCTAAAAATTCTCGGTCTACCAGAAAGCCATACCCCAGCACCCGTTGGTATAGATGAATCGTCGATACTTATATTAGGGCCTGAAGGTGGCTTTACTGACTACGAAAACCAACGACTTATTGAGGCCGGTTGTGAGGGTGTTACTCTAGGCCCGCGTATTTATCGCCTAGAGACCGCACTACCGGTTATCCTCGGGCGCTTATTTAATTAAATACTCTTATCAATAAGCTTAATAATAGTGCGTTAGGCGTTCGGGATTTTCTATCCACTCAACCCAATCTTGTTCAAATGCCTGAAAGCCCCCTGGATAAAACTGATTAATTAAGCCAATATCATTTTGTGGCTGACAATAATTCTCGGCCATCTGGTTAACTAATACAGCAAAAAATGCCTTACCTTTTTTATCCGATAATAAGTGGTGCACCAAACTCCATGCATAGCTGTAATGGACTCTTATATCACCCCCATACCAATCGGCATAAGGTATAGAAAAATAGTGCTGTAAGGTTAGCGGCCGTTGGCTCTGCAAAAAGCGTAGTGACGACTTGGAGTGCTTTACCGAGCGCCCTAAG
>CBDUPS010000422.1:0-1916 GCA_965369155.1 uncultured Spongiibacteraceae bacterium | reverse complement strand
TTCTCTAAAAGCTCTACCGCTTTTTTAGGTACAAGGCGGTCAAGGTCATCAATAAACACCACAATACGCTCGGCAGGATGTTGGTTAACCAAACGCTCTAGCTCATATTTTAATTCTTTAATTGCCTTTGAGGGATCATCAAAACCCCCTCCCCCTGCTGCTGCCATGGCGTTATCTACCGCACCGGCATCACCGGTTAAATAAGTAGCCGCCATTGATGAGCCAAACCGTGCGGCTTTGCCTAAGGCATTCATGGCTTTTTCTAATTTGGGGGCTTCTACATCACCTTTTACCTCATCAATAAAGCTACGAATAAGCGATAAGGCTAATGTTTCTGCCATAGAGAATTGCGAGTATTGCCATGTGTTAAACCAAATAAGATGGGTATTGGTATTTTGCTGTTGTATATCTGCCCTAATAAGATTCATTAAGCTGGTTTTACCACTGCCCCAATCGCCCTGTAATGCCACTGTCATTGGGGTGTCACACTGAGAGATAAAATCGGTAAGTGCATCGGCATAATCAGCCAACCCTAAAGACTCATCAGCCTTAGATGAAATAGGTGTATCTTTTAAACCAAAGTGGTTTTCCATAAGTTATTACTCCCTTTATTTTTATTATGTGTAGTTTGTTTTTTAATCAACTTGTTCAAAAAGCAGTCTTAATTTTTTGGCCAAATAACTTGATGCATCATCGTACTGGCCATGTAATGTTTGTATTGGCATGCGGCCTAACTGCTGTACCTGCCGGCTTTTAAGGTTTGTAACTATTAGGGGAAGCATGTTACTGCCATAACCTTTACCGCAGTATAAAGAATCAATCCACCATGCAGGGGAAACACTATGCCCCCCTGATAAATCAAGCAGGCCTATCGGCACATCATTTAAAACCAGTGCATACATACCATTATCGGTTGATGGCCAATCATCTAACAAAGCACTTTCGCCTTTATGCTTTGGGTGGCTTATACAGGTAAAAATAGCGTTTTTTTGTGCATTACTAAGGGCGTTTTTTGCAAGTAGCTGTAATGTTTCCATGTTAATGCCTTGTAGTTATACCGCTTACCCTTCTACCCTTCGACAGGCTCAGGGCGAATGGTAGACCCAATCAACTTACCGACACCGTTCTCCATGAATTCTAAGCTTACCTAAAATCCGCTCATCCTGAGCTCTAAACTTACCTAAAATCCGCTCATCCTGAGCCTTCGCGTATCCAAGTACCGAAGGAAGGGTGAACGGAGTAGCATCAAAAACTCATCCTTACCCCTAACACCGCTTACATCAGACGCACCGCTTACATCAGACGCACCGCTTACATCAGACGCACCACTTACATCAGACGCACCGCTTATTTCAGAGGCACCACTTATTCCAGAGGCACCGTTCGCCCTGAGCCTGTCGAAGGGTGAGCCTGCCAAAGAGCCAAAGACTGCCACATGAGAAAACTCAGCCTATCAACACACAAACTCACACTCTTATACACCAACACTTACTTGACCGTTCATTAGCATAGGGAGAAGCCAGTCGCGGAGTTCCGCAAGCTCTTGGTTTTCAAGGCTGCGTTCAAAAATCATCTTATTATAATTTGTGACTACTTCATCATACTTTTTAAGAGTATCTATTGTTGGAAATGCCAGCGTGAGCGAATACAGATCATTTTTAGTGATAGAGCCAAAGGTTGTTCCTTCAGAGTTTCGTCGATCAAAAATCTGTTTGAAATATTTCATCACATAAAAAAGAAAGCCGTCTGATCCTGTTTTACTGTTAAGCGCAGCCAAACCCCGACGCACACCCTGAACCTGTCTAAAAATCCGTTGGCTCTGAGCCTGTCGAAGAGCGAAAAATCGGTGCTCGGGGTAAAATCCAAACAAAACACTAACCCTTAAATACTAGCTAAAGCCGTTAAAAAAAGCGCTT
>CBDUPS010000421.1:0-1918 GCA_965369155.1 uncultured Spongiibacteraceae bacterium | reverse complement strand
TCCTCGTATTTTTACATTAAAGCAGCGTTTGTTAGGCCCTGGGAATTACTCCGATACATTTGATGATGAGCTTGAGGCTGCAGTAAAAACATTTCAATCATCTAGTGGATTAGACTCTGATGGTGTTGCAGGTTCGGCTACCTTAGAGGTATTAAATACCTATAACTTTTCATGGATTGATCGAATTGATGCAAATCTTGAGCGTTGGCGTTGGCTACCAAATCAACTAGCAGATACTTATATTCGAGTTAATATCGCAGCGTTTCATCTTCGGATAATAAAAGACTCCATTGATCAGTTAAAAATGAATGTCATTGTGGGTAGACCCTTTAGAAAGACACCAATATTTACAGAAAAAATGCGGTATCTAGTGGTTAATCCGTATTGGAATGTACCGTATAAACTGGCAACCGAAGATAAATTGCCGATACTAAAGAAGAACCCGAAAGAGCTCGACTTGTTAGGCTTTGAGGTAAAAAAATCGGACTCAGATAAGTTTTATCCGGTATCAGAGGTTGATTGGTCGACAGTTTACCCTAAGAATTTTAACTACTTATTAAGACAAAAACCCGGGCCTAAAAATGCATTAGGACGAATTAAGTTTATGCTGCCGAATGCGCATGCTATTTATTTGCACGATACACCTGATCATTCATTGTTTGCTAAACAAGAACGCAGTTTTAGCTCTGGCTGCATTCGTCTTTCCGAGCCTTTGTTGTTGGCAGAATGGGTGCTGAATAATGATAAGCAAGCAAAAAGTTTTGATGAATTAAATACTACGCTAGCAGGCATTGAAACCAAGTCGATTTATCTTAAAACTCCACTACCTGTTTTGATGGTTTATTTCACCGCATTTGCAGATGAAGAGCAAAAAATTGTTTTTAGGCGTGACATATACAATCGCGACCAACCTATAGTTAATGCATTAAAGGTTATTAGATAACATGAAAATGATTAAGCGTGTGCTTTTTTTATTTACCTTTAGCTATTTAAGCCAAGTGTATGCGGGACAGGCTACGCTTTTATCAGAGCCCCTAATTATTAATAATTTAACTATTCCTTATACTGAGTTTGCGATTTATTTATTGGGCGATGAAAAAATAAATCTAGCATTTAAAGAAGGGGTTAGCATTGCGGTTGTTTCATTTAATGGCAAACAAGAAGCTTTTACTAAAGGCGTATTAACGGCACCTAAAAAACCCGGTAACTATTTATTAGAAGTCCATAATAAAGCGACTAATGAAAAATCACGTATTAATGTATTTGTGATGGTGCCGGCGAGTCAGGTAGATAAGTCAGGGAATTTAAATGGCTATAAGGTAGGAGAGTACCCAGCAAAACCGCTTAAAGGCTTGAGTATTTATTTGCCGCCCAAAGGTTTTATTGAGGTAACTAAAGAAAATAGTCATCTTCGTGTGTCACCTCATTTTACGTTGGGACAATTTGTCTCTAAACAGCAGCAAGGCTATCCTAAATATGTAGTTTTAAGGCATCGGTTAATTTTGAAGTTAGAAACCATTCTAACCGCGCTTAATCGTGAAGGGCATAAAACGCAGAGCTTCGTTATTATGAGTGGCTTTCGCACTCCGTGGTATAACCATAGCATCGGCAACGTACGGTTTAGCCGGCACGTATGGGGTGGTGCAGCAGATATATATATCGATGAAAACCCTAAGGATGGGGTGATGGATGACTTAAATAAAGATGGCAAAGTGAATCGTGATGATGCGGTTTGGCTGGTTAACTTCATTGATGCAATGTCGCGTCGTGGTGAGTTTAACGAGAAAATAGGCGGCTTAGGCACCTATGGCAGTAATGCGGCTCATGGTCCGTTTGTACATATAGATGTTCGTGGCAGCCGAGCCCGTTGGTAAATGCTGTGCTAGGTATTAATACCGCGTATCCCGTTATGTTTGGG
>CBDUPS010000420.1:0-1925 GCA_965369155.1 uncultured Spongiibacteraceae bacterium | reverse complement strand
CCCTACCAGCGTTACTATCACAGCCCTGCGTTTTATCTTGAGATTATTATTGACCAATTGCAGCGCTCAGCCTGTTGCTTGCAACCCGAATACCTGCAGTTGTATGATCCTTACACCAATTCTATTAAATAATTACCGAAATTTTAAGGTGATTTTTTGAAGATGGTTACCAGCAGAAGGAGTCAATATGAGACAGTTATTTTTAATCGTGGCATTACTATTTTCACACCAGGTCATGGCTTACTACACAACCATGGATACTGCTGATTTAGTACCAGAGGGTAAATACCATGTGGGAGCCGAACTACAATTTATCACTGATGGTGATTCTGGCGTTAATGCTATTGGGCGGTTTGACGGACGCCTAACTGATGAATCCGCTTATCGTGCCGAAGTAGGTATTGGTGTTACAGACATTCAACTTGCTGGTTATTATAAATGGGCACCCATTCCTGACACACGCAAACAACCTGGCATGGCCATTCTTGGTGGTTTGAGTTTTGCTAGAAATTCTAGTGTTAATGACCTAAGCATTAGAGTTATGCCTATTGTGAGCAAAAAATACCGTGCTAATGTTGGTGACTTTACCCCGTATGCATCTTTACCAGTATCTATACAAAGTATTGATGGCAATACTAACCTCCCCATCCAATTAACTTTAGGGTCTCAATTAAAAACAAGGCACTTTAAAAATATGGTTTTTATCGGAGAAGTTGTTTTTAATTTAAAAGACGCTTTCACTTATTTTTCTCTCGGTGTTGTGATCAACGCAGATGAAGAAAACGGCCTGATGTTCAATTAATACTAATACCAATTCCATTAAAAATAGCAGTAAAGATCGAGACAAAACTGGCAAACTCCGGTCGCTGCGAACATAAAATCCAAATAAAAAAGGCTCCTTCTGGAGCCTTTTTTATTTCTAACTAGTAAGAATAATTAATTAATCAACATCTTTGTAATCAGCATCAATAACATCGTCATCTGAAGACGAAGACCCTGTTGTTGCATCAGCTGTTGTTGAAGCATCATCACCACTGGCTTTTTGCTTTTCATACAATGCACTGCTAATCGTGTGACTCAAATTCATTAGACGTTCGTGAATTCCTTTTAACTCTTCAGCAGGAGCCTTATCATTAAGCGCCTTTTTTGCTTCCTCTGCTAATTCCTTCACTTTATCTTTGTTCTCTGAAGAAATGTCATCGCCACTATCCTTTACTAATTTTTCAGTTTGATAAACTAAGTTATCCAACTCATTATGAGCAAGAACTTGCTCTTTACGGTTTTTATCTTCTTCAGCATGAACTTCCGCATCTTTAACCATACGGTCAATTTCATCTTCATTTAAGCCTGACTTAGCTGTAATTTTAATGGCCTGCTCTTTACCTGAACCCAAGTCTTTTGCCGACACATTCAATATACCATTAGCATCAATATCAAACGAAACTTCAATTTGCGGAACTCCTCGTGGTGATGCTGGAATTCCAACAAGCTCAAAACGCCCAAGAGCTTTGTTATCAGAAGCCATTTCTCTTTCACCTTGAAGTACATGGACATCCACACTCGATTGATTATCTGCCGCCGTAGAAAAAATCTGCGATTTTTTAGTAGGAATTGTAGTGTTACGATCAATAAGCTTAGTCATTACACCACCAAGAGTTTCAATTCCCAAAGACAGTGGTGTTACATCAAGCAATAGTACATCTTTTACATCTCCAGCTAAAACACCTCCCTGAATAGCAGCACCAACAGCCACAACTTCATCTGGGTTGACCGATTTATTTACTTCTTTACCAAAAAACTTTTTAACTGTCTCTTGAATTGCAGGAATACGAGTGGAACCACCCACCAACACCACCTCATCAATATCGCTTGCAGACACACCCGCATCTTTTAGAGCTTTCTCACAAGGTTTTAGAGCCCTTTGC
>CBDUPS010000419.1:0-1928 GCA_965369155.1 uncultured Spongiibacteraceae bacterium | reverse complement strand
TTTTAATTGTTTGACATTTTGGACTATAGGTTTAGAAGATGGTTTAAAAGCTGAAATAGACTTTTTGCAAGATTACTTAAAAAAATAACGCTTAACTTAATTCTCAAGTAATACTTGTTCATATAAATACTGGCACTTTTCATAGAATAACCGTTGGTTATCTCCTAGGTAAGGAGCCAGTTGTGACATTATCTGATAAACACCATGATGAATAATATTTTTTTCATCCGTTAACTGTGTGTTCTTTATACTTTGATAATTAAACCAATAAGTAATCGTTAACGTTATGCTGTTACTTAACCGTTCAATCTCAGGAATAGTAGCAAGCAATTGCTCTTTTTTTACTAACTCTAATAACATAGCCAGCGTTGTAGCCTCTTTTAGGCTCAATATCCGACAAAACCTTTTGTTTATTTTTGGATAGCGATGCAGTAAATCCGTTAAATTATTGTAAAAAAATCTAAAATGATAAATCTCTTCTAAAACCACATAAAGATAGTACCAATTATCTTTAACACTTAGTGGCTCATCAATTGGAGCAATCAATATCATTTGTAAATTTCGTTCAAAATTATCATAAAGCTCTGCTATAAGCTGGTCTTTGCCTTTGAAATGGTAATACAAGTTCCCAGGGCTAATATCAAGCTCATTAGACAAATCTACCGTGGTTACATTGGGCTCCCCTTCTTCATTAAATAGATACAGGGCCGTTTGTAATATTCGATCGCGTGTTTTCATGGGATTATTTTTATATTTATCATCTTAATATTCAGTATAAACAATATAACAGTATATTTAGAACAAAAAAAAGCGAGGCCAAAAATGTGGGCCTCGCCAAAAGTAACTCTGGATGGGGTAAGGCTCCCCCGAAGGAGCCTTTAAAAATAAAACTTACTCGCTAGATGCTGCTTTTTTTACTGCACGTGGCTTAGAAGGCTCTTTAGGATTAACAGCCTTGCTAATAGCATCTACTTTTTTGGTTAACGCATCAATCTTTTGATTTAATTCAGATAAATCAGAACCGCGATTAAAGTGTAACCCTTCAAAGCTTAATGCTTCACGTACTTTGCTAATACGTTCTTCGATGCTAGTTTGAGCTTTTTCACGCGCTTCAGTTGCAGATTTTTGCGTTTCTATTTCAAGTTTACGACCTTTCTCAACAAGCTCATCAAACACCTTGGTGCTTTCACCTGTCATTTTCTCACTAACACGGTCATAGGCTTCTTGTGCTTCGTCAAATGCTTTACCATAAGCACCAAGACCTGCTAACCAAATGTTTTTTGCTACTTCACTTGTTTTGTTTACCATTTCAGTGGCTTTCTCACGAGTTTCATTTACTTTCTTTTTCTCTGACATTATCTTTCTCCGCTATCTATACAATTTGATTGATCATTCAAGAAACATCCCGTTGTTTCTCTATGCTGTGTAGAATACGGAGAAAAATTAGAATAAACATACTAATTCAATAAAAAAATATTTTTTTATCAAAAATCCCTTAATATCAACAACACCTAATGCACACTTTGCCTTAGCCTCAACTGTCATGCGATAATTAAGCCGCTCTTACACTATTTACAGGACAAGGTTTATTTAGATGGCTACAGTTAAAGATGATGACAAAACAACTGCCAAAGCTAAGGTACATAAAAAACGTGTACTAAAAAAAGCCGCCTCCAGTGATGTTTTGCCAAGTGCGAGTAAACAAGAACAAATGGCTTTCGACATAAAAACACATACGGAAGCGGCACAAAATGCTATAAAACAAACCGACCTATCATCATATGTTGACGAGAATTTTTTTGTTCCCCCTGAAGAAGAGCTCTTAACTCAAAGACCAACCCGAACACAGATAGTTCTTGCTATCCATAACAAGAACAAATATATCAACCAGCTACTGGGTATTTTCCAAGATCAGCTCGATTTAATTG
>CBDUPS010000418.1:0-1930 GCA_965369155.1 uncultured Spongiibacteraceae bacterium | reverse complement strand
CATGGCAGTATGGCAACTTGCTCAGTCGTTTTAAATTAGGCAATGGCAAAAGTATTCTTTTTAAACGCAAGCCGGTTAAGGCGTAGCTTTTTAGGCTGCGTGGTATTTTTGCTATTCTCTTGTGCGGGTAACAGTCCTACCGTTACAGCGCCACATTCCACCGATCCGTATTACACACCTAATTATCCGGCGCCAAAGCCTGGTACCAACCCTTCCGATCGTTACGACATTAAGCATGATCGCGGCTCTAGTGTACCCATTAATGTTGATGGTATTCCTGATGCGGTTCCAGTTGCTGAACCTTACAGTGCAGGGGGTAATCAATCACCCTATACAGTGTTGGGGGAAACCTATCATGTTTTAGCCTCAGCAAAAGGTTACCGTGAAGAGGGTATTGCGTCGTGGTATGGGGAGAAATTTCATGGTCATAAAACATCTAACGGCGAAACCTATAGCATTTACAAAATGACTGCGGCTCACAAAACGTTGCCTATTCCCTGTTATGCCCGGGTCACTAACTTACAGAACAACCGTTCGGTTATTGTACGGGTTAACGACAGAGGGCCCTTTAAAGCAGGGCGAATCATGGATTTAAGCCAAGCTGCTGCAACAAAGCTAGGCTATACCGATCAAGGCACCGCCCGGGTATTGGTGGAGGTAGTTGATGCCCAATCAATCAATCAGCCATCGGTGGTAAACCAGCCAAGTGCCTCAGGGGTTTATAGCGCGAATAGGCCTCAGCCAGATATGGATAAAGGTGGCTTTTATCTGCAGGTAGGGGCGTTCTCAAACCCTGATAATGCACGGCAACAAAAGTTACAACTTATGCAGCGCTTCTCTTATCCGGTGATTGTCTCGCAAATTCCAGGGCAAGAAGTATGGCGGGTTAAAATTGGCCCTGTTACCCAGCGAGACGCACTCTATATTCAGGATGAGGTGGCAGGTGCTGGATTAGGACAAGCGGTATTAGTCTCCCCATAAAGCGCTAAGGCCCTGACGTTTACTAGGGCGTCATGCTATAATTTTCTCGTTTATTTTTTGCTCAAAAAAGGTATTTATTGTGATTGATTCGTTGCGTTCTACGTCATTGGGTTTATTGGTTCTCTTTTTAATGTTAATAGCCAATAGTGGCATCACTAATGCATCACCCAGTATTATTCCTAGTGAGCCAACATTAGCGGCTAGTAGCTGGATAATGATTGATGCCAATAGTGGTAAAGTATTAGCAGAGAGCAATGCTGACGAGCGATTACCTCCGGCGAGTTTAACCAAACTAATGACCAGCTATGTGCTGTCTTATGAAGAGGCAGCAGGCCGAGCTAATTCTAGTGATATCGTCACGGTCAGCCGTAATGCATGGGCACAAAATTTTCCCGGCTCATCATTAATGTGGATAGAAGTAGGTAAAGAGGTTTCCGTCGATGATTTGCACAAAGGTATTATTATTTCATCAGGTAATGATGCATCGGTAGCCGTGGCAGAATATTTAGCAGGCACTCAAGACGCCTTTGCTCAAGTTATGAATGAGCATGCAAAAAGACTGGGCATGACAAACACGCATTATGCAAATGCCCATGGGTTACCAGCAGAAGGCCATCTAACAACAGCCCGTGACTTAGCCCTATTATCTAATGCCATTATTCAAGATGTCCCTAAGGATTATGAGCTTTATAGCGAAAAATCATTTACCTACAATAATATAAAAACACCTAACCGTAATCGTCTGTTATGGCGTGATAGTACCGTTGATGGTTTAAAAACAGGGCATACAAAGGAAGCCGGTTACTGTTTGGTCGCCTCAGCAAAACAAGATGAGATGCGACTTATTACCGTAGTGCTTGGGGCTAAAAGTGACGAGTCGCGTATGGCCGAAACCCAAAAGCTATTGTCCTATGGTTTCCGTTACTACGAGACGCATCAGTTATACAAA
>CBDUPS010000417.1:0-1972 GCA_965369155.1 uncultured Spongiibacteraceae bacterium | reverse complement strand
ATTTGCCCGCCACCAGTTTATTGGTTTCTGGCATTACGTCACTCCACGTTAAATTTAACTCGCGCTCCACGCCGGCCTGCTCACGATCTTCTTTACTTACCCGTGTTCTTACCTGCTCGTTATTAATGTGTGTGAGCCGCCCACGGGTCATCGGATACCAACCGGCATCAGGTATTTTTTCTTTTTGTAAAAATAATTCCAACGCCTGTTTTTGATCAGTGCTGACATTAATTAAAAAATGATTGGGGGTATCTGCTGGCATTTGTTCCTGCCATTGCTCAACCAGAGTAGTCCGAGCAATCCAAAGCGTCATAATTAATGCGGTAATTAAGGCATAAACTAATATTTGTAATGCGGTGCGTCCTCTATAACGTAGTAACCGGGCGACCGATAACTTCCAAACCCCCGGCAAATAATTCATTATTTTTTCAAGGCCTTTAAATAACACCATAATAACAATCATTAAAATATTAGCGGCCACCCCGAGACCGGCAATAAATGCCCCTACCAGTAACCAACTCTCCGTTACCGCTAATGCAATAACGGCTAAGCCAACAAAACCTGGAGTTAAAAGCCAAACTAATGAGAGCTTTTTTTGCTCGATATTTCTGCGTAATACAGTAACTGGTGAGACGTCTTTTAAGGCAACAACCGGTGGTAAGGCAAAAGCTGCCATGGCTACAACTGCCGTCACAATCCCTAAAATATAAGGTTTAAGACTAGAGTGAGGCAATACCACTCCCATGCCTTCGGCCAAAGGGTTAACCACTAAAACCTGTAATAATTCTGCAATAAATAATCCTATGCTGCCCCCCACTATCGCCAAACCCATCAAGGCAATAAAAAACAACGTGGTAATATCTGCAGCACTTGAACCCAAGGTTTTTAATAAAGCCACGCTATCTACATGACGCTGAGCAAAGGCGATAGCCGAAATAGCAATAGCCAGACCTGCCAGCAATACTCCCAACTCAGCGGCCAACATTAAAAACTGACGCCCCCTATCTAACGCCGAGGCAATAGTCGGCCGGTCTGAATCCATCGACACTATACGTTCGCTTGGACTTAATTTAGGCGTAACCCATGTAGACCATTGCTGTACCTTATCCGATAGCCCTGCAATTAAAAGGTGATAACTAACACGACTCCCTGGTTGCACAACACCTGTTTGCTCCACATCGTTTAGGTTCATCATTACCCTAAAACTTAATGCCGAAAAATCACTGCCTCTATCAGGCTCTGATTGCAAAATCCCAGCCACGGTAAACTCAGCATTACCCACCGTGAGATTATCTCCTAAGGCAATATTAAGTGAGCTCTGTAAGCGTGGTTCGATCCAAACAGTGCCTTTATCAGGAGAAAACCGGCCCGTAGTCGCCTTATTGTTATCAGATAAAACAGTAACCTCACCTCTTAATGGATAGGCTGAAGATACCGCCTTTACACTGGCTAACTTCATTTGTTCGGTTGAGAACACCATAGAGGTAAAGGTTAATACGGATGCTGTTTCTAAATTAAGTTGCAGAGCTTGTTGCTGCCATTCTTGTGGAATATCTCTGGGGGATTGTAAACGTAAATCGGCGGCTAAAAAGGAGCTGCTTTCGGTGACAACCGATTGATAAACTCGCTCACTTAACGTGGCAACGGTAGTCACAATAACAGTTGCCATTACCACCGAGAAAAATAATAAATAAATATTACCGGCGCGCCACTCCCGCCACAGTAATAATAAAGCGGTATGCCACAGGGCTAGATTAAATATTGTCACTAACCAACTCTCCTGCTTCAAGTACATATTCTTTTTCACACAACAGAGCAAGTCGCTTCTCATGGGTTACCAAAACCAACGTGGTACCTGTTGCCTTATTTAAATCAAATAAATACTCAATAATCTGTTCACCGGTTTTGCTATCTAAATTACCTGTGGGTTCATCGGCAAATAAAAGTTGCGGGCTGGTGACAAACGCACGGG
>CBDUPS010000416.1:0-1978 GCA_965369155.1 uncultured Spongiibacteraceae bacterium | reverse complement strand
GTTTCACCCACAGCTGTGGCAACTTTCTGCTGAGTTTCCCATTAAAGAGGTTGTACCTTCCGACCGTGATCAGTGGGTTAGTTTTGCCAAAGCCAATAACTTACGTTTAAAAGCTTCCGCCTATGCCTTAGAAGCCTCTGAAGAACAACTACGTGCTAAACGTTCGGCACATCTGCCCACCCTAACCGCTAGTGCCTCCTACAGTAAGCAAAATAGAGATGGGGAAAACCATATCCGTATCGGTGCCACGGAAACGTACAACCCTATTGATAATGTCCGTGATGGTGAGATGTTTGCGCTTACCTTAAAAATGCCAATATTTACCGGCGGCCTTAATAGTTCAAAACACCGCCAAGCGTTTCAAGAGCATATAAAGGCACAACAGGAATATATTAGCAGCTTACGCAATATAACCCAGCAAGTGCGCTCAGAACTTATCGCAGTTAAAACAGAAGTGAAACGGGTACATGCCAGACAACAAGTTATCGTGTCATCTCAAAGTGCACTAGAGGCAACCGAAGCAGGCTACGATGCGGGAACACGCAATATCGTTGATATTCTTAATGCTCAACGGGTTTATTTTTCAGCCAAACGAGATTATGCCAACACTCGCTATCAATACATTTTAAGTTTATTAAAACTAAAAGAAGCTGCGGGAACGTTAGCCCCGAATGATATTTATCAACTGAATAACTGGCTGCAAACACCTAAGCTAAAAAACTCATAAAAGTCGTTGATTTAATGTTTTTTGTCGCGCTTTCCAATCGGGCATATGTTTAGCGACTATGCCCCAAAAGCGTTTATTGTGGCTCGGCTCTAACAAATGGGCTAATTCATGTAATACCACATATTCAATACACGCTATTGAATGCTCTGCTAAAAATAAATTAAACCAAAGTCGATGCGCCTTAGTATTGCAACTTCCCCATCGCGTTTTCATCCGCTTTATACGCCACTCTTGAGCCGTTACACCTAAAGGCTGCTGCCAGTAATGAATAAGAGGCGGTATGTGCTCTTGTAATACCCCCCGATAAAACTCATGCAATATAGTATTGTAAGCCGCCCTATTATTTTTATGGGTATAAAGCAAAAGCAAATTATCATTTAGCTCAACATGGGGCTTTTTAGTACGATCTAAAATAATTTGTACGGTATAAGCTGTACCCAAAACAAAAACTGTACTCCCCGTTGCCAAAGGCTCAACCTCAACAACTGGGGTGTTTTTAAGCGTTTCTTGTTTACTCTCTATCCACTGCAAACGCTCCAGCACCATCTGCTCTATTATTTTATCAGAGGCTTTAAGTGGCGCTGAAATATGCACCTCTCCCAAAGGCGCTTTTACCCGTAAATAAATGTGCTTCATTTTTTTTTGATGCACTGTGACGGGAATGTCAGCAATAGTGAGGTGTCGTACGACTGTTTTAGCCATGTTGATTAATACTGCCTAACGACTCAATAAGAGCAACGGTTTTCGCTAAAGCCCCTTGATTTTGCTTAACAGCACGCTGAGCCTTTTCACCTATTTGACGGCGTAATAGCGGATTATCTAGCCACTCTTTTAGTTGGGCGGCCAAATCCTTACTATTGTTTATTCGCACTAATACATCGTGGCTGATGAGATGCTCAGATATTTCTGCAAAATTAAAAAGCGACTCTCCTGTGACAATAGGCAAACCCCATACCGCAGGCTCCAATATATTATGCCCACCGTTATCTACTAAGCTTCCCCCTACAAACGCCACATGAGCCATACCAAACCATATCATTAGCTCCCCCATACAATCACCCAACAAGACTTGGGTTTGTTGGTGAACCGCCCCAGAGAGCTCACTACACTTTTGTGTAGCAAAACCTTGGCTTGTAGCTAACTCAAACATCGGTTGGAATCGTTCAGGGTGACGAGGTACTAACAACAGTAATGTATTAGGATTTTTTGATAACAGCTTTTTATGGGCTGCTAGTAAAACCTCGTCTTCAC
>CBDUPS010000415.1:0-1990 GCA_965369155.1 uncultured Spongiibacteraceae bacterium | reverse complement strand
GGGCATGAGTATGAAAGATGTCGGCATTTTGGATGGTGACCTGCTAGCGGTACATTCTGCCAGCGATGCGCAAAACGGCCAAATTGTTGTGGCACGAATAGATGATGAAGTCACCGTTAAACGCCTGCAAAAAAACCGCAGCAAATACCTTATTACGCTGCTGGCTGAAAACCCCGATTTTGACCCCATAGAAGTAGATTTACGAGAGCAAGACTTTGCTATCGAAGGCATCTATGTAGGCGTATTAAGGCAAGACTAGTTACAAGAAAGAAGGAAACAACCCATGATATTAATAACTTTTACCCTATTACTTTTGTCGGCATTAGCTTTTACCTATGCTCGCCGTCATTTTTTTAGTGACAACTGGCCTAAAAAGAAAAGCAAGCCGCTGCTTGCTAACCCAAAAACCAACTACTTAAAAATAAAAAACTGTCGAGGTAATCGCTGCTAATTATCAGCATTCTTGAGCTGCCCTACTATTTTTTTCCACATACTATCTGGGGCGGCATAAGGCGCATAAATTGCCAACCTATCAGCATACTTGCCATACTTTTCTTTTAATAACCCGGCAATTTCATCAGGCTTTCCTCTAGTACAAAAAGCCTGTAAAAAATCATCATTAATATAAGTACCCAGTTCTTGCCACTTTCCCTCCTTAGAAAGTGTATTAAGTATCGGCTGTAAATCACCCAAGCCAACAGCATTCATTGGCGGTATATAAGCGGGTGTTGAGGCATAAAAACCTAATAAACCTTTTACGCTTTCCTCTGCCGCCTTATACTCCTCTTCTGTTTCCCCTGTAATAACAATAGCATTAACTTGTAAGGTAAAGTCATTTCTAGATCGATTAGATTTCTCTAGACCGCGATATACTGCCGGCAATGCGTGATCCTCAAGAAAAGGCATACTATTAAATGGGTGAACAATTAAACCATCAGCAACCTCGCCTGCCACCTCTGTCATCAAAGGTCCGAGTGCCCCCAACATAATAGGTGGAATACCATAGTCGTTAGACCCTGGATTAAACATAGGTGTCATTAATGTATGACGATAATACTTACCCTGAAAATCAAGCCGTGTGCCATTTTGCCAACAATCAAAAAAAGCCTTCACCGCTAAAATATATTCACGCATTCTTGCCGCAGCAGGATTAAACTCAACACCAAAGCGCTTTTCTATATGGGGCTTTATTTGCGAGCCGATACCTAAACTAAACTTACCCTTCGAGAAGGTTTGCAAGTCCCACGCTTGGTAGGCAATGTGTGATGGATTTCGGGGAAACGCCACAGCAATTGCCGTAGCAATATCTAATTGCGGTGCATGCTCAGAAGCCAACACTAAAGGGAAAAACGGATCCCAGCTTCCCTCAAGAGTGTAAACACCATCGTAACCAATATCAGCCAACCGCTTTGCTTCTGCAGCAGCCGTATTCATCATTGCATAAAAAGGGCCATCAATTTTCATTATTATTTCTTATCCTCTATTACCGCTTTATCTAAAACGGTTATCACACCGGTGTCTGCATCTAAGCAAATGGTGTCACCTGTTTTTATTTGTTTGGTGGCAACCCGTGCATTTACAATTGCAGGCAAGCCATACTCCCTTGCAATAACCGCCCCATGAGAAACCGCACTACCGATATCAGTAACCAGCCCTGCAAGTAAATTAAAATAAGGTGTCCAACCAACATCAGTAATAGGTGCTATTAAGATTTCGCCTGATTGAATATCTGCCGCATCAGCCACCGTAAATGCCACACGTGCCTTACCGGTGACTTTACCTAACGACACAGGACGACCTCTAATAACCCCATCAGTATCACCAGATATTACGGCTTGTCGTGGGTCAATCGGCACGGGAGCACCAACACAAATATCATCAAACACTAATTTATTTTGAAAAGCTAATGCCCTGCGACGTTTTTCTAATGTTTGATTCCATGCCTCTACAGCCGCTTTGTTACCACTGTGCTTAACAATAAAATCAACCA
>CBDUPS010000414.1:0-2012 GCA_965369155.1 uncultured Spongiibacteraceae bacterium | reverse complement strand
ATTGGCCTCTTGGTTTTTGAGCCATTGCTGATAATCCGGTAAATCCCCGTCAAAGGCATCCACGGCACCGTTGGCCACTAAATAAAACTCATCTACCGTGTTGCGCAATAAGTAACGGTCGTGGGAAATAACAATTAACGCCCCTTCATAGGTTTGCAGTGCCATATTTAACGCATGGCGCATTTCTAAGTCTAAGTGGTTGGTTGGCTCATCAAGCAGCAAAAAGTTAGGCCGCGTCCACACAACCATGGCCAAAGCTAAGCGGGCTTTTTCGCCACCTGAGAAAGGCATAATAGGCTCAAGTGCTTTATCGCCTTGAAAGTTAAAGCCCCCTAAAAACCTACGAATCGCCTGCTCTGATGCCTCGGGAGATAATCGTTGAATATGCATATAAGCACTGGCATTAACATCTAGCGCTTCTAATTGATGCTGGGCAAAATAGCCTATTTTAAGATGCTCGCCCTTAACGATTTCGCCTTTAAGCGGTGCTAAATCACCTACTAAGCCTTTAATAAACGTTGATTTGCCTGCACCATTTACCCCGAGCAAACCAATGCGGGAGCTGGGGTGCAGACTTAAATTAATTTTAGACAGTATGGTGGTGTCTTTATAACCTAAGGATACCTCTTGTAAGGTCATTAGTGGGTCTGAAAAACGCTCAGGTGCTTTAAAGGCAAAGTTAAAAGGTGAGTCAACATGGGCAGGCGCTAATTTTTCCATTCGCTCCAGTTCTTTTAAACGGCTTTGTGCTTGCCGTGCTTTGGTTGCTTTTGCTCTAAAGCGACGCACAAAGTCGTCAATTTCTTGAATACGTTTTTGTTGTTTCTCAAAGTTAGCTTGCTGTTGGCTTAAACGCTCGGCTCTTTGCACTTCAAATTTTGAATAATTACCCGTATAGCGCTGCAAGCCTTGTTGCTCAATATGAATAATACCGCCGGCCACCGCATCTAAAAAATCCCTATCGTGGGAGATAAACAGGAGTGTGCCTTCGTAACCTTTGAGCCACTGCTCTAGCCACAAGGTGGCATCTAAGTCTAAGTGGTTGGTTGGCTCATCAAGTAGCAATAAGTCTGAGGGCATCATTAATGCCCGAGCTAAATTTAGCCGAATACGCCAACCACCAGAAAAATGGCTCACCGGTTCGGAAATTTGCTCCTGCAAAAAGCCCAAGCCATGCAGTAATTGTTCTGCTTTATAGCGGGCCTCATAGCCACCTAACACATCGTAGTCATTGTAGAGCGAGCCTAATAATTCAAGCTGCTCATCTGCTTCCGCCTTGGCAATAGCCTGCTCCACTTCTCGTAAAGCGTAATTACCGTCTAAAACATAATCTAATGCACTGCAATCAACGGTATCAACCTCTTGCGCCATTTGTGCAATACGCCAACCTTTAGGTATTTGCACCTCTCCTGCATCTAACTGAATACGCCCTGAAAGCAACTCAAATAAAGAGGACTTCCCCGTACCATTTTGCCCAACGATACCAACTCGCTCACCAGGATTTACCGCTAATGTTGCATTCTCAAATAATAATTGACTGCCACGGCGTAGCGCGGCTTGTTGCCATCTAATCACAAATAAAACCTATAGAGTTAAGTAAAGAAAGTAACGAATGATCATTCGCTACTGTAAATATTTTGAAGTTTAGCCGCTATCGCTGCAAACTCGTTCCGCATTTTTTTAGGCTTTATTATTTCAACATTAGAGCCAAAACCTAGTAGCCACCAACGCAACTCTTCGGTATCGGCAACTTTAGCTTCAATAATAAGAAAATCACCCTCAATTTTATGCTTTTGTGTTTTGTTAATTGGTGTCTCTAGCAGGTGCTTACCGGCATAATCAACAAAACGTAATTTTAAATTAATGGTTTTATCCGGCGAGCGCTGCCAACCGAAAGCACCACTATTAATATAGTTATCTAAGGAAAAACCCTCGGGCATATTAAGTTTCTCAGATAACACCTCGACATCGCTAAAACGATGTAATGCGGTAATGCGCTCCTCATCCCCAGA
>CBDUPS010000413.1:0-2020 GCA_965369155.1 uncultured Spongiibacteraceae bacterium | reverse complement strand
GGCCATAATAGGTACATGAGTTAGCATCTCGTGATAAATAAACTCATCTTTTTCGGTGGTTTGGATGATGCCATCTAAAGCCATTACCCGACCAAACTTGGCATTATGGAATACCATTAAATGCTGGTGCTTGGTTTTCTCTTCAAAGTAAATTTTATCAATACGAAACTGCTGACCATAGGCATCGTATAGGGTTTCATTGAACTGTTGCATTACTGCCGTCCTCGTAATTCTTCTACCACATTAATTGTTCTAGGGCGAAAAGCTCTTTTTAATATAGCAATAGCATTTTCTGGTTTGGCGTCGCCACACATAAAAATATCAAAAGCAGCGAAATCGCGCTCAGGCCAAGTATGGACGCTTATATGTGATTCGGCTAGGACAGCAACCCCAGAAATGCCACCATTAGGAGTAAAATGATGCAAATGGATGTGCAATAACGTAGCACCACACTCAATAACGCACTCACGGAATGTTTCTTCCATTAAAGCAAGGTCATCAAGGTCTTTAGCACCCCAAAGATCAATAATAAGGTGAGTGCCAGCAAACTCTATGCCATCACGCTTATTAAAGTGGTCTGTAGGTTCTACGGTGCTATCAGTTTGTGTATGAGTGGGCCATTCGGTTTGTTGTTTTTTCTGAACAATATGAATGGAGTCGTTCAATTGATTCTCTTTGTGAGAAAAGTCGTGCTTCATGGGGGTGCACTCCTTACTATAAGCGTTAAAAAAAATCTCTCCTAACGCTGGATAAGGTTCACCAGTGTTAGAGAGAGGGGTTACTCAGCGTGTCCATAAAGTATGGGTCCAATTTAAAATGGTTGGCAGATTTTAGTGGCTGTTTTGAAAAGTACAAGAAAAACTTTATTAAAAAGCAATTTTTTTTGTAGAGGCATCGTAGTTGAGTTGTTAGAGTAACGTATATGCACTTATAAGGGTAATAAAATCAATGACTAATATAATAAAGAGCGGCATCATTATTTTGTTGTTTTGTGGCTTTGGAATGGTTCAGGCGGAGGATAGCGGCATCCGGTCGGCGGTTGTTAAGGTGTATACCTCAAGCGCCTCAGCAGATTACTTTACCCCTTGGCAGCTGCTGAATACCCAAAGTAGCACCGGCTCTGGGGTGATACTCTCGGGACGGCGTATTTTAACCAATGCCCATGTTATAGCCGACAGCCAGTTTGTGCAGTTACAAAAAAATGGCAGCTCAAGACGTTATAAGGCTGAGGTGGGTTTTATCTCCCATGAGGCGGATCTAGCCTTACTCACCATAGCGGATGACAAATTTTGGGAGGGAACCACCAGCATCGAATTAGGTGAGCTTCCAGAAACCCTAACCTCCGTATCGACCTATGGCTATCCTATTGGTGGCAGCACATTAAGTATTACTCGGGGTATTTTATCCCGTATCGAGCATAACTATTACGCCCATAGCGATAGTTGGTTGTTAACCGGCCAAATTGATGCGGCGATTAATCCGGGTAACAGTGGTGGGCCGGTAATTGCCGATGGCAAAATCGTGGGTTTGGTGATGCAGAGTGTGTCGAGTGCTCGAACAGAAAATTTAGGCTATATGATTCCCTCTCCGTTAATTGAGCATTTTTTAACAGATGTAAAAGATGGGCAATATGATGGCTTTCCTGATTTAGGCTTTGTAGCACAATCAATGGAAAACCCAAGTATGCGTGCTTACTATGGTTTAAAAGATAACGGTAACGGTGTTGTTATTAGTCATGTGTTTTTACATTCCCCAGCCGCAGACAAACTGCAAAAAAATGATGTGTTATTAGCTATTAATGGCATCTCTATCGCGAGTGATCAAACTATTACGTTTAGAAAAAATGAACGAACCCATTACCATTATTTAGTGGATTCAGCTCAAGTGGGGGATACATTAACGTTGACGATTTATCGCGATGGCAAGCAGAAAAAAATAGATCTTATTGCCGGTAATAATTCGGATAAATATCGCTTAGTTGATGGAATAAAATATGGAGAGCAGCCCCGTTACTTTATTT
>CBDUPS010000412.1:0-2024 GCA_965369155.1 uncultured Spongiibacteraceae bacterium | reverse complement strand
ACGAGAAATATCTACCGCTCGAGAAACAGCCTCAGCTACGTTCTCAATTTGGTTAATGTTTTTCTCAACGACGGCATTAGGGGGTAGCGGAACAACACTATAGCTCTCTACATGATAACGACCACCAGAACGTGCCAACTCTAAAAGCTTGACCGAGGTAGAACTGATATCAATTCCTAATACGGGGGGGGTTTTATTCTCGAACAATCCGAACACTATTATTTTTCCTATTTTTTTACCGCAATGCTAAACGCGATATTGTCGGTGTTATTTTCTTATTATTAAGGAACCGTATAACCTTAGCATAAATATAGAAAAAGAGAAAAAAGCTTACAATCTTTATCGATAAATAAGAAAATAACTCTTTGACTAACTATTGGTTATTATAACTCCCTTTCTTACTACTCTTATATTATGACTACTATGAAACCTTTTTTATTATTTTGTCGCTTTTGCATGTGGCTTGTTGTTATTTTCAGTGCCAGTTTAATTCTTATTTTGTCTAGCAGCTATCTTTATCTTAGCCCATCATTGCCAGACATCGCTAGCATTCGAGACATTCAACTACAAATTCCTCTGAGAGTCTACACAAAAGAGGGTGAACTGATTGGCGAATTTGGAGAAAAAAGACGAACTCCAATAAAAATTAGTGACACGCCTCTTCTTTTTAAGCACGCAATTTTAGCTGCAGAGGATAACAACTTTTTTGAGCACCATGGTATCGACCTAACCGGCCTTGCTCGAGCGACCGTCCAATTGGTACGCACAGGCAGTAAACTATCTATTAAGTAGCGAAAGATCTTTTACTCGTAAATTTAGTGAGATTTTACTTGCCCTACAAATGGAGCGGGAACTCAGTAAAGACGAAATACTAGAGCTTTATATTAATAAAATTTACCTAGGCAACAGAGCCTACGGGATTCAAGCGGCAGCCAATATTTATTACAACAAAAACATTGATCAACTTTCTTTATCCGAGCTTGCCATGATAGCTGGATTACCCAAAGCTCCTTCTGCCTACAACCCTATTGCCAACGCACAGCGCGCCCTCGAACGACGCAACTGGATTCTTTATCGAATGCAGCGTTTAGATTACATTAGCCCCGAAACAATGACTCTTGCCCAAATAGCCCCTGTTACCGCCAAAGATTATGGTGCTAAATTAGCCTTTGAAGCCCCTTATATTGCAGAAATGGCCCGCCAAAAAACACAACGATTATTTCCTAAAGATATTTATACCGCAGGGTATAAGATTTTTACTACCATTGACGGTGATCTGCAAAAATCTGCACAAAAAGCCGTAGAAAAAGGCCTTTTGGATTATGACAAGTCTCACGGTTATCGTGGCCCAGAGGCTCATTTTGATCGCTCTGAAGACGCCCTAGCCTATCTAAAGAAAGCCAATAACTACGCTGATCTTTTACCCGCATTGGTAACCGCTATAAGCGCGCAAACCATTACGGCCGAGTTAGTATCGGGAGAGAGCATTATCATTACATGGGAACATGGAATCTCTGATGCGAAGCCTTATATCTCAATCAACAGACAAGGCCCTAGCCCTACCAGTGCACATGATGTTGCTAACATTGGAGATATTATTCGTGTTCGCTATCTTCAAAATAACTGGCATCTATCACAAACCCCCGAGGCACAAGCTGCATTGGTTGCGCTTTCCCCCAAAAACGGCGCCATTCTTTCCTTGGTTGGGGGGTTTAACTACAGGCACAGTAAGTTTAATCGTGCCACTCAAGCTGCAAGGCAACCTGGCTCTAACTTTAAGCCTTTCATTTACGCTGCAGCTTTAGAAAATGGTTTTACCGCAGCAACCATCATTAATGATGCTCCCGTGGTTTTTGATGATGCTGGACAAGAAGACACCTGGAGACCAGAAAATAGCTCTGGTAAGTTCCTAGGGCCAACACGCTTTAGAAAAGCACTGTACCAATCCCGCAACCTCGTCTCTATCAGACTATTAAAAGAAACCGGCATCAATAATGCTATTAACTATGTGAGCCGCTTCGGTT
>CBDUPS010000411.1:0-2028 GCA_965369155.1 uncultured Spongiibacteraceae bacterium | reverse complement strand
AAAAGTATCGTGAGATTTCATCCTGTAGTAATTTTGGTGATTTTCAAGCTCGTCGTATGCAAGCCAGATGGCGTAACCCACAAACCAATAAACCCGAGTTGTTGCACAGTGTTAATGGCTCAGGATTAGCCGTAGGTAGAACCTTGGTTGCGGTGTTAGAAAACTACCAACAAGAAGATGGCTCAGTTATTGTGCCTGATGCATTAAAACCTTATATGGCAGGTTGTAACACTATTCTGCAGGCATAAATATGGATTACTTGCCGTTATTTCATAACTTAAAACAGCAACCCTGCTTACTTATCGGTGGCGGGGTTGTTGCATTACGCAAAGCCCGACTTTTGCATCGCTGTGGTTGTCACTTAACTGTGATAGCAGAAGATATTCATCCCGAATTAAAAGCCCTTTTAAAAGAGACTCATCATTCATTAAATACAAAAAAACTTAATGTCGATGATATACAAAAGTTACCGGTAAGCTTTGTATTAGTCATTGCAGCAACCAATAACGTCGAATTAAATAAAGCTATTTCGTTATGGGCAAAAGCCTATCATTTACCGGTTAATGTGGTTGACTCCCCCGATTTATGTAGCGTAATTATGCCCTCTATTGTTGATCGCTCACCAATTATTGCTGCAGTCTCTAGTGGTGGAAAAGCTCCGGTTTTAGCGCGCCATTTAAGAGGTAAGTTAGAAACGCAAATACCGGCGGCCTACGGAAGTCTGGCGCAATTAGCCGGCAAGTTTCGTCAACAAGTAAAACAGACATTACCCGACGCATTAACACGGCACCGTTTTTGGGAAAGCATTTTTTCGGGTATTACCGCCGAGATGGTATTCTCAGGTAAACAGGCAGAAGCCGAGGCTCAAATACAAAAAGAGCTAAGTAATGTGGTAACGAAAAATCCCCACGGTGAAGTGTATTTAATTGGTGCAGGCCCAGGGGATCCAGATTTATTTACCTTTAAAGCATTGCGTTTATTACAACAGGCCGATGTAGTTTTGTATGATCGTTTGGTGGCTCCTGAAATTCTTGATTTAGCCCGTAAAGATGCTGAATTTATTTATGTGGGTAAACAGCGTCAGCAACACACTTTTCGCCAAGAAGAAATTAATAGCAAAATCATTGAATATGCAAAGCAGGGCTTGCGAGTTGCCAGATTAAAAGGCGGCGACCCATTTATTTTTGGCAGAGGTGGGGAAGAAATTGCACAGCTTACTGAAAAAAACATTCCATTTCAGGTTGTCCCAGGTATCACGGCCGCCACTGGGTGCTCTTCTTATGCGGGTATTCCGTTAACCCACCGAGACTATGCCCACTCAGTACGCTTTTTAACGGGCCACGGTGCAGGGGCTAATAAAGAGCCTGATATTGATTGGAGTAGTATAAAGCCTCGTAAAGAAACGCTTGTTTTTTATATGGGGCAAAGTAACTTAGCCTTTATTTGTCAGCAACTTATTCAGTGTGGCTTTTCACAAAATTACCCCATTGCATTTATTGAGCAGGGCACAACGGTTAATCAAAAGACACATATAGCAACGTTAGCAACTTTAGAAGGCATCTTGGCAGATAAAACCATTAAAGGTCCCACCCTGTTAATTGTTGGGGAAACTGTCAAACTACATCAATCACTTGCATGGTTTAAGGAAAACAACAATGACACAATTTGATTATGACCTTATCGTTATTGGCGCAGGCTCGGCAGGAGTTCGAGCCGCTCGTTTAACAGCGGCACTCGGTAAAAAAGTAGCCGTTATTGAAAGCCAATATTTAGGCGGAACTTGTGTTAATGCCGGCTGTGTACCTAAAAAATTATTTGTTTATGCCTCTGAATATTCATCTCATTTTAATGAGAGCCAAGGCTTTGGCTGGACGGTTCCCCAAGTAGATTTTAACTGGGAGCATTTACGGGAAAGTAAAGATAAAGAAATAAAGCGTTTAAATGGTATTTACCAAAGATTGCTTGAACAAAGTGGCGCTGAGATTATTGAGGGTTGGGGTAGCATTGTATCGCCCCACGAAGTGTCGG
>CBDUPS010000410.1:0-2042 GCA_965369155.1 uncultured Spongiibacteraceae bacterium | reverse complement strand
CCGACTCTAAACCATTGGGATGAGGGTTTTTTTGCTCTCGGGGCGCTAGACTAATGCGTATTTGGCAGTGAGTCATGGCCAGTTTTTTTAAATTGCCCTCAATACTTTTGGTAAGCGTCGTACAGGCTTTTTTCCTTTGTTTAGAGAGTAGCTCACTGTGAACCTGGTATTGCTCGGCAATAATATCGATTTCATCTTTTAGCTGAGCGATGCGGGATTCTTGATCGGTTAGCGTTTGTAGCTGAGATTGTAAAAGCGTTTGTTGTGTATATAGCTGTTCTGGAGCTATTTGGTGCTTTCTGGCGATTAAGTAAATGGAGTCTAAGCGCTGATTCACAAACTGTAGTTTTTCAGGATCAATATTACATAGATCTTTATTGCCTCTTAGTAGTTGCTCTGCCTCATCTAACTGAATAACGGCAGACTCTAATAGCTCAATAGCAGGAGTAAATTGTTTGGCGGCTAGGTTATTGCCTTTTTGCAATAATCGGATAGCGCTTTGAATTTGTTTGGTCGCGTAACTGTCTTGTTCTTGATACTCGTCACCAACGCATAAGGCACTGGCATTATCTATGATGTGTTGCAACTCTGAACTATTTTGTAAGAAAGATTGCTCTTCTTCTAGCTGCTCTACCTCGCCCGGCATTAACTCTAAAAGTAAAAGCTCATCAAGTTGGTACTGTAATAATTGTTGCTCGGTACTGAGCTTATCTTGCTGAGTGATGAGCTCTTGGAGTGTTTGGTTGTTTTTGCTCCACTCTTGGGCAAGAGTGGAAACCTGATCAACGGTGGCACTATCACTGCCCCAGTCATCTAAAAAGATACGATGCTGTGTTTTTTGTAACAGTTTTTGATGGGCGTGCTGACTATGAATGCTGGCCAAAAGTGAGCCTAGGGATTTAAGATCTTGGATGGTACATGGTGTGCTATTAATCCATGCTTTGCTGCGACCTTCACTAGACAGCGTGCGGCGTAAAATGCATTCATTCTCCACAAGCATTTCTCTGGCTTGCAACCATTGCTTGGCATCTGGGATGTTAGAGATATCAAAAACGGCACAGATATCGGCTTTTTTTGCACCTTTTTTAACGCAGGATGCATCACCGCGTTCACCTAGAGCTAAGCCTAAAGCCCCTAAGATAATCGATTTACCAGCCCCCGTTTCCCCTGTAATAGAGGTGAGTCCACCGCGTAGCTCAATTTCGAGTTGCTCGGCGATAACATAATGATGAACGGTTAATTGAATTAGCATGAGTGTTCTCTCTTATCTAGGTGGTACTGTTTTTTTATACAGTTAATCGGGTGTAAATGCAACTGTATTCGCTATTGTGCCTAGTTTGCTGTCGCCCCATGTCGTTAAAAAGAGATTTTTAATTGCAAGGCCTTGAAAAGCTAAAAAACAGACGCATATAAAGGACACGATATATTTGATGATCAGTTAACAAGGGGTTAGCAGTGCATTCCGAAGACGATAAAAAAACAAATTCACCTGAGGAGAATCAGCAGGCACATGATAGCGATGTGACACAAAAGAACGACGCTATAGATGGCCTTGATTTAGGGTTTGATACAGCAGAACAAGTTGAATTGAATATTTCATCCGAGGCTGTTTTGCAGAGCCAGTTAGATAATATGAAAGATGAAACGCTTCGATTACAAGCTGAAATGCAAAATATAAGGCGTAGAGCTGAGAAGGATGTTGTTAACGCACATAAGTTTGCCTTAGATAAGTTTGCTGGTGAGCTTTTGTCAGTGGTTGATAATTTAGAGCGTGCTTTGGCTTCTATTAGTGATGAAGAGTCTGACACACCTTTGGTGGAAGGATTAAAGCTTACTTATCGTAGCTTTCTCGATACATTAGCCAAATTCAATATTGAGCAGATTAACCCTAAAGATGAAGCCTTTGATCCTCAGTATCATGAGGCCGTTACGATGATTGACGTACCTGGGGTGAAAACCAACATTGTGGTTGATGTGGTGCAAAAGGGCTACAGCCTTAATGGTCGCCTGATTCGTGCAGCAATGGTTGTGGTTGCAAAATA
>CBDUPS010000409.1:0-2043 GCA_965369155.1 uncultured Spongiibacteraceae bacterium | reverse complement strand
TTGTCTTTTTTATCTGATATGTTTTTTTTGCATTGCTCAATCATAGCCTCTGAGTTATCAATGGCAATAATTAAACTGTTGGCCGGAGCGTTATGTTGTATGGCAAGAGTCGAGGCGCCAAGAGAGCAGCCTAAATCATAACATTGGCTTTCTTCGGTAATATATTTGGCGCTAATAACACTGAGCATTTCTAGCATTAATGTGTAGCCGGGAACAGAGCGCTTAATCATGTCCTCAAAAACACGAGTCACTTCTTCGTCAAAACGAAACGTGTTTATCGCCTTTTTTTGCTTTGCATAAATAGTATCTTTTAATGTGCTCATTACACTAAATTTTTACAAAATGCTTTAGAGCCTCTGCCAAGAGAGAGATATTTTTGTTTCTCTTCGGGGAGCTCTTTTACGGTAATTTCATTAAAGCCCTTCTCCACAAACCAGTGTTCGGTTTGTGTGGTAAGCACAAATAAAGACTGTAGGTTTTTTTCTTTAGCCTCAAGCTCAATGGCTTTTAGTAAGCGCAGCCCACGATCACCTTTTTGATAGTTAGCGTGGGTGGCAACACAAGCAAGCTCCCCCATATTACTGTTGGCAAAAGTATGTAAGGCAGCGCAGGCAATAATGGTGCCCTCTCTTTCAATAACGGTAAAGTGGTCGTGTTGCTGCTCAAGTATTTCTCTTGAACGGGTGATTAAGATGCCCTTTTCTTCCAAGGGTTTTACTAGAGCTAAAATACCCGCTACATCATTAATGGTTGCTTTACGCAATTGCTCAAAACGCAGGTCAGAAATAAGTGTGCCGTGGCCATCTTGGGTGAAGAGTTCTTGTAGTAGTGCACCGTTTTCTTCAAAGTTAATAATGTGACAACGGCTAACACCTTGTTCGCAGGCACTGATTGATTGCGAAATAAAAGGCACCCCAGAAATAGCTTTGGCTTTATCACAAGATATTTCTCTGAGTAAATCTCCATTGTGATACACGCCATTGTTATGGC
Organism: uncultured Spongiibacteraceae bacterium; assembly: GCA_965369155.1. Lineage (GTDB taxonomy): Bacteria > Pseudomonadota > Gammaproteobacteria > Pseudomonadales > CBDUPS01 > CBDUPS01. Next base: position 1,053 of record CBDUPS010000409.1, on the reverse strand, counting down.
TAAAGAAAATCAGTTTATCAGCCTTTAGCGTGATGGCTGTTTCACAGGCGATATCTTCGGCGGTTAAGTTAAACCGGTCGCCGGTAACCGAGAAGCCTACGGAACCCAGCAATACTACAAATCCCGAGTTAAGTAGTTGCTCAATAGCTTGAGACTTAATTTTTCGCACCACACCGGTTGATTGTAAGTCGACCCCATTAATAACCCCAGCAGGGCGTGCAGTAACAAAGTTACCACTACAGACTTTCGTGGGAGAGCTCCCTGTAGAAAATAAAGACTCAATAGCTAAGCGGTTGTGCGCCATAGCATATTCAAGTTGATGAAGGGTGTCGCTGGTGGTGACTCGTTTACCATCGATGAGCTCGCCATCAAACCCCGCATTTTGTAGGGCGGCACTTAATTGTGGACGGCAGCCAAAAGCAATAACAATTCGCACGCCTAAATGGCTTAACAGTGAAATATCACCAATAATATTCGGTAAGTTTTTACTAGCAATTGCATCACCACCTAACATCAGTACAAAGGTTTTACCCCGATGTTGGCTAATATAAGGCGATGCTTGGCGAAACCATTGTATATGTGAGGTTTCAGTATCGTGAACTGAGTTGTGCTCGGATATTGTGCTCATGGGCTTTTCGTTAATACGCTATCGGTAACAGTTGTACTAATTTTACTCTATTTTCCTGCAGATAAAAGCATTGACCGATTTTGTAGGCCGCTTAAAAACAGGCCATTAAAGGCACAGACGGTTAATTAAGCCTTTTATCAGGGTGATTGCCGGGGCAATTTGCTCCACAGCAATAAATTCATCGGGTTGATGAGCTTGGTTAATAGAGCCAGGGCCGATAACTATAGTCTCCATGCCGATTTTCTGTAAAAACGGAGCCTCGGTGGCGAAGTTAACACTGCTGCCTATTTGTCCGCCGATGTCTTCAATGGCTTTAAGTAGAGGAGAGTCGATTTTTTCTTCAAAGGCTTCGACGGTATTCATTAAAGAGCTAAAGTTTAAAGACACCGAATGTTTTGCTGCCACAGGATTTAACAGCGCTCTTA
>CBDUPS010000408.1:0-2052 GCA_965369155.1 uncultured Spongiibacteraceae bacterium | reverse complement strand
AGAAGGTAGGGCTGGTGTAAATAATGAAGTAGAGTCTGCGGCTGCAATGCAACTGAAATACCGTCATTCCTCTGTATTTGAACCGGGATTAGAGGTTTTTGTTAGTGAGGATACGAAAGCTGTAGGTTTGGTATTTATGGGTTCTGTAAAGGTCAGCACTACAGATAAGCTATTTTGGCAGTTAGGTGCACTTGTTGGCATGAATGCAACAACGCCAGACACTACCATTAAGTTCTTGCTGGAATATGAATTATTTTAAGTTATTACAGGGCTGTTTAATGCTTGCTCCTGCCCTTTATTATTACCCGTGTCACTATTCTTAAGGTTCATTTAAGGTTGAAGGTAGATACTTATCTCAAGCAAATAGTGAGGTAATGTATGAGCTACGCAATCGAAGGTCAGAAATTAAGCAACACCGGCAGTTTTCCTGTACTAAATGATTTGCCGATTTATTCGCTATTATCAAAGCCATCTACAATAAAAAAACCGCAATATGTAGACTCTTCAATAAAAAATTGTCGTAATAGTAGTGAGCTTCTTGTTACTCAGCACCCGTTAGATAGCGAGGGTCGTAAAGAACTAGAAACATTTATTCAATCGGTATTTTTTGATACCCATAAAGCATTATTAAATGCTTATCTTCCTGAACTTTTTAGTGCTAAAAATAAAGATAAAAAAATAGTGGCTGCCATTGGTTTGCGTACTTTCGAGTCAAGCCCTATTTTTCTTGAAAAATATTTGGAAAATCCTGTTGATGTTAGTGTTAGTGAATTAGCCGAAAAATTAGTGTCCCGTAAAAAAATTGTTGAGGTTGGTAATTTAGCATCAACCTGTGCTGGCTCAAGTCGTTTGTTAATTGCCTTTTTAATTAATTATTTAGCCAATAATGATCTTGAGTGGGCCGTTTGCACGGGGACTAACGCTGTAAGAGCGGTACTTAAGCGTATGGGTGTTGAGTTTCAGTTAATCAAAAAAGCCGATCCAGAGGCTCTTGGGGAAGATCAATATAACTGGGGTAGCTATTATCAACATAATCCCTTCGTATTAGCGGTGAATGTTCCTCAGGCGTTAAAAATTACTCAACAAAAATATCGGTTTCAGGAGTAGTTACCATGAAGGATATTCTGCAACGTATTGCTGATTTTGCCGAGCAAAAACCATTATCTGAGGCTGTTGTTTGTTTAGCAAGGGTAGTGAGCTATGCAGAGTTACAACGGCTTATTAAGCATCTTACGGATGAATTACAACGTTTTAATATTGAGCGATTAGCCATTTATAGCGCTAATACGCTTGAATGGTTACTCATAGATTTGGCAGCCGCCAATGCGGGTATTGCTGTAGTACCTGTTCCCCTTTTTTTTAGTGATGATCAAATTACTCACCTATTAAATGATAGTCAGGTTGATGCTGTTTTTAGCGAGCAGGGGTTAGGTTTATTGTTACCGAGTTGTCGTCAAAAAAATTCAGCAGTAATCTCGGGCCTTTATCAGCTAATACCTAAAAACACCGTATCTTATTCCCCAACAAATTTTGCTAAAGTGACTTATACCTCGGGTAGTACAGGCTTGCCTAAAGGGGTCTGTCTTAGCGGAGATACATTGTCTTCAGTTACCACATCTTTAGCATCAGCTTTAGAAAGTGCTGGGCTACAACGGCACCTTTGTTTAATTCCATTTGCCACATTACTTGAAAATGTCGCGGGTATTTATGTGGCGTTATACATGGGGCGTAGCGTCGTTATTGATGATGTGAGTCATTTCGGTTTGCAATCTAATCATCATTTTAATGTTGAACAGTTTACAGCAGCGGTTGTACGTTATAAGCCTACGAGTGTGATATTACTTCCTCAAATGCTGAAGAATATTATTGAGCAAGCTGATATTGAAAAGTTACAAAGCCTACAATTTATAGCTGTGGGTGGCGGTAAGGTATCTCCAGAGCTATTGCAAAAATGTCAGGCATTATCTTTACCCGTGTATGAAGGGTATGGATTATCTGAATGTGCATCGGGTGTTTGTTTGAATACACCCGATGCTAATCGCATTGGGAGTG
>CBDUPS010000407.1:0-2060 GCA_965369155.1 uncultured Spongiibacteraceae bacterium | reverse complement strand
CTGTTACTCCTGTTCCCTGCGCGAGGATTATCTCTTTCAGGTTCTACGGGTATTTCTCAGCTTAATGCACCCCGACAAGATGAGAAGAGTCTACGCTTGCAGGGCTTTTTAAGCAACCGAGTTAAAGCTAATACCAAGAGCTTAGCTATAGCATCGCGCCTTAAGCCTTAACTCTTTTATGTTAGTATTAACTCTTTTATGTTATTAGCGAAGGGATCCGCCCCATGTCTTCATACATCAAACCGATTATCACCAATAACCTACTCACACTTGACGGCTCCAACAACCAGCTTTTCACCTCTCTTACTCTGGAGATTTTTGACTCAAATGCCAATAGTGTTTTTACTAGTAATAGCAATATTAATAGTGCCGACTGGACTTTAGGCATAGATTTCTTGGGTAGACCAACGTGGTCTTTAGATGTATCGGCTCTTTCTTTGGCTGATGGTAACTACGATGTAGTGCTAACCAACAACTCATTCCCCTTAAGTCCTGATGTACATAACCCACCGGGCTTTGAGCTAATTATTGATACGGAAGCTCCTGTGGTTAGCATCGATACCAGTGTTGGTGCGGTGGCAGATGGATACATTAACTATAACGAAACCAACAACCCCTTAATACTTACCGGCACAGCTACCGGCGTAGACGACGGGCAAATAGTGAACGTTACATTAACCGATGCAAATAACCATAGTGTATCGGCTATTGGTAGCGTTGTTAGTGGCACTTGGACTGCAGGGAACTTTTATACCGAAACAACTGTAAATACCGCAACTGTTTCTGACCGAGGCCATCCTCAAATCACCTCTTTAACCGATGGTGGCTATGTGGTTAGCTGGCTATCGTATGGCTTTGGGGTACTCGCCCAACGCTATGATGCTGCAGGTGATAAGGTTGGTGGAGAACTTTCTGTAAACCCTCCATCAGACCCTCTTTTTGCACCTAATATTTGGGATCTTAGTATCACAGGTCTTAGTGATGGCGGCTATGTGATTACTTGGCAATCAGATGTTGATAATGGTAATGGCACTGATATTTACGCCCAGCGTTATGATGCAGCAAATAATACCGTAGGTAGTGAGATATTAATTAACACCACCACCGCCGATAACCAACATACCCCAAGTGTTGCAGGGTTGGTTGATGGGGGTTATGTCGTGACATGGGCTTCCTATGATCCGTCGGTTACTGATTGGGATATTTATGCCCAACGCTATGATGCCGCAAATAATACGGTAGGTGGTGAAACTCTCATTAATACCACTACGACTGACCACCAATACGCCCCAAGTATCACTGGACTTACTGATGGCGGTTATATCATTAGCTGGTCTGCTAGCGATGGTGATGGCACAGGTATTTATGCCCAGCGTTATGACAATTTAGGCAATACGGCAGGTAGCGAGACATTAATTAATTCCACTACAACTAACTATCAACATGACTCTAGTATCACAGGCCTTGCTGATGGCGGTTATGTTGTTAGCTGGACGTCGGAGAATCAAGATGGTGACGGCACCGGCATTTACACACAACGTTATGATGCATCAGGCAATGTGGTTGGTGGTGAGACATTAATAAATACCGTCACAACGGGTAATCAAATGGCTCCTAGCATTACCGCACTTAATGATGGTGGCTATGTGGTGAGTTGGTATTTAGCCGATGAGCTTAATAATGGAACAGCTATTTATGCCCAGCGTTTTGATGCATCTAACAATGCCGTAGGCGGCGAGACGCTCATCAATACCACCATGAATTCCATCAATACCACCCCAAGCATTACAGGGCTTAGTGATGGCGGCTATGTGGTTAGCTGGCATACAGAAAATACAGATCAATACGCTTCGATTAGTGATATCCATACCCAACGCTTTGCTGCCGACGGCTCGAGAGAATCCCCTACGGGTATTGATTTTAGCGGTTTAGATGATGGGCCTTTAACCATCGATGTATCGGTAACTGATGCCGCAGGTAATGTAGGCACAACACAAAACACTAGCGTAGTGTTAGATACGACAGCTCCCGCTATTACGATTGATACCAATGCTGGCACA
>CBDUPS010000406.1:0-2060 GCA_965369155.1 uncultured Spongiibacteraceae bacterium | reverse complement strand
CAACGACCCCATAACTTACCTGCTTATCACCCCACACTAATACGGGGGTATCCGGTTTGTTTTTTAAAATTTTACTGGTTTTATCGGCAATATCGTCTAATGACTGTGCTTTGCTCGGATCGCCCCCTACATTAAGATAAAAACTGCCATCTTTGGTAACCGATACAATTAAAGGCTCATCTTTGGTTTGATCAATAATTTGAGCCGGTGCTTTAGGTAAATCGACCTCAACCCCTTGTTGTAACATCGGTGCCGCCACCATAAATACAATCAGCAATACCAACATCACATCAATGTAGGGAACCACATTAATTTCTGATTGTAATTTACGTTTTTGTCTACGTGAACTAGCCACTTTATTGCTCCCCAAAGCGTTTAGATATGAGTACTTTTCTCATCAAACTTGCTCATGAGCTTGGCGGTGCAAAATACTATGAAACTCTTCCATAAAGGTTTCATAACGAATCATTAAACGTTCTGCCCTATGATTAAAGCGGTTATAGGCGATAACGGCGGGAATCGCAGCAAACAAACCCATCGCCGTAGCAATTAATGCCTCAGAAATACCCGGAGCCACAGTGGCTAATGTTGCTTGATGTACGGTAGCCAAGCCTCTAAAGGAGCTCATAATGCCCCATACCGTTCCAAATAAACCAATATAAGGGCTAGTAGAACCTGCCGTTGCCAAAAACGGTAAGTGCAAATCAAGTTGTTCTTCTTGACGAATTAACGCCACTCGCATCGCCCGTTGGCTGCCATCCATAATAGCTTTGGGTGGTAACTTTTTTTGCCGAAGACGTGAGAACTCTTTAAATCCGGCACGAAATATCATTTCAACACCCACACAATCTTCATCTTTGCTACGGCGATACAGTTGCGCTAAATCCATGCCCGACCAAAAGTCATCTTCAAACTGCACCATGCGTTTTTGTGTTTGCCGATAAAAGAAAAAGCGCTGGGCAATCATCCACCACGATATCACCGAAATCGCTAATAAGAGCAACATTACCAATTGCACAACAAAACTGGCTTCAGCAATTAAAACCCCAATAGATAGCGGCTCGCTCACTTAACTCTCCTTTTTATCATTGTTATATTCATCAATTTTATCCCACATCACTTTAGGAATAGCCGTTGGTAAACCAGTGCCTCGATCGACACACACTATTTTTACCTCACCATCACACAAAAGTGTGTTGCCTCTAAAAATTTGCTGCTGAAAAACGATATACGCTTTACCTTTTTTTATTGGTTTTGCCGTAGCTTTTAGCTCGTCATCTAATACTGCCGGCCCTTTATAATCAGCCTTTAATGCGTGCACCACAAACATTCTATCGCTGGAGAAAATCCAGTTTTTATCAAAACCACAATGGCGCATAAACTCAGTACGCGCCCGTTCCATAAACTTCAAATAATTAACATAATAAACAATGCCGCCGGCGTCGGTGTCTTCAATATAGACACGCAGAGGAAGAATAAATTCATTCATCGGTATTCATTTCTTTTTTAATATTGGCAGGTACTTTTAAACCAAAGTGCTGATAGGCGTGAGAAGAAGCAATACGTCCCCGCGAGGTACGCAAAATAAACCCCTGCTGAATTAAATAAGGCTCAATCACATCTTCAATCGTATCCCGTTGTTCTGATAATGCCGCGGCTAAACTATCCACACCCACAGGGCCACCTGCAAACTTATCAATTAAAAGCATTAAAAATTTGCGATCCATATGATCAAGGCCGTAGGCATCAACACTCAACATATTGAGTGCTTCATCGGCCACCCCTTTACTAACAATACCGTCAGCTTTTACTTCAGCGTAATCACGTACTCGGCGCAGTAATCGGTTGGCAATACGTGGGGTTCCCCGTGAACGACGTGCAACCTCTAAAGCACCGGCACTTTCCATGGAAATCCCTAAAATACCCGCAGCTCTTTGGGCAATATTGGCCAAATCGTTAACCTGATAAAACTCTAAACGTTGCACAATACCAAAACGATCCCTAAGGGGAGCGGTGAGCAATCCCGCACGGGTAGTCGCGCCTACCAAGGTAAACGGAGG
>CBDUPS010000405.1:0-2063 GCA_965369155.1 uncultured Spongiibacteraceae bacterium | reverse complement strand
GCATTGATGCAACCCTGTTTATCGTCCTCGGAGAGCGTGACTAAGCGCTTTATGCCGGTAAAAGAGGTTTTTACTCGATACCAGTTTGCTTTTAAGTCTTGGTTTTCTCTTTTAAAGTAGCCGCCCATAAATGCCATAATCTTTCCTTTTAATACTATTATTGTAGTGTTTTGTTGTTTAAAGCTGTTGAGTGGGCTGGATGATTTTTTTATTGCCCTATCATTTTTACTAAAGTAACATACTAACAGATTATGCAAATGTGTAAATGTCATTCGTCTATTAAATAACGTTATTAATTAACATTAAGGTCCGTTAGATTGAGTAATTCGTCATGGTCGGGGAACCGCCCTAAAAGTGAGAGTGATGCACAAAATCGTATTTGTGAGGCGGCACTTAATTGCGTTAAACGCCAAGGTATTGATAAAACCACGATGAGCGATATTGCCAGAGAAGCGGGCATTGCCAGACCAACCTTGTATAAATACTTTAAACATAAAACTGATGTGATCTTTACCGCGATAGATAAAGAGGCTTATGCCTTTGCCCTTGCGGTGGTAAAGCATGCTAAAAAATTTACCACAATCGAAGATCGTATTATTGAAACCATTATGTATGTGGTTAAAGAGTTTCCTAAAAATAAAAACTTATCGTTAGTGTTAAATGGTGAAATGTCGGATGTGTTAAGAGCCCGGGCGTTCTCTGATGAAGCGACACTTATTTTTTCACAAATGACAGCAGAGCCGTTAATTGAGATTTGCCCAAGCCTTGCGAATGAAGGAGTAGAGATATCTGAATTTATGTCACGTTTTTCTATTTCGATGATATTGTTTCCGGGGAAATATGCTAATAACCCTAAGGGGCTTAGAGCGTTAATAAAAAAACGAATTTTACCGGGGCTGCTTTAAAAAGATGAACTTAAGTATGAATTATTCTTTTGAGTTTAGCGCGGCACTTTTATTTGTTGTTTTAGCTTCTGTCGGCTGGATTGCGGTAAAGCTATTAAATATAAGTCCGCCGGTAGTTTATGGTCGCCACGAAACAGGGCAGTTTCGTCTTAGAGTACCTACGCGCCTTTCGTGGATGTTAATGGAGTCTCCTGCCTGCCTAGTTTTTGCATGGTTTGTATTTACAGGCCCTTTGCCGGTTACCGCACCTGTATGGGCTGTGTTTATGATGTGGCAATTACATTATGTGCACCGGGCTTTTATTTATCCGTTTCAATTACATATTAGGCCGGGCTCCAGTACACCGGCGCGGATGACATTATTTGGTGGCGTTATTTGTGCTTTGGGCGGCTATTTAAATGGCGATTTTATTTCCCGTTATGCAGTGTACTTACAAAGTAATGAGTGGTTTTATACACCTGAGTTTATTGTTGGTTTTTCTTTATTTGTTATCGGTTATGTTATTAATAAAGTATCTGATATCACGCTAATAACATTACGCAAAGAAAATCCAGATGCTTATAGTATTCCCTATGGAGGCATGTATCGTTTTGTTTCATGTCCTAATTATTTAGGTGAAATTATTACCTGGGTTGGCTTTGCCTGTGCGGCATGGTCGATTGCTGGGGCTGTTTTTGCGTTTATGACAGCGACCAATTTAATTTTTAGAGCGTTAGAAAATCATCAGTGGTACAAAGAAAAGTTTCCTGATTATCCTAAAAATAGAAAAGCTATTATTCCTTTTATTTTGTGATTCTTTTTATGTGTAGCTCTAAAATATAGTGATAGTTTTTTAGTTAATTAAGCCGGCTATCTGCTGGCTTTTTTATGTATATCTTCTGGTATTACTATACTAATGCTCATTAGTTTATTTAATGTTTTTAGGCTGTATTTTGATTCTTCGTAAAACTCAGGACTCAGGATGCACGGTGGTGTGTAGATTCCAATCCGTTCGCCCTGAGCCTGTCGAAGGGAGCCTTTGCGAAGCGAAGAGTCGAAGGGTGCGAAAAATAAAAAAGGCCAGCTAATACTGACCCTTTTTAAACGTATGGTTATAACCGAATAAGTTAAACCGTTAATGCTTCAAACCCAACGGTATCATCATCGGCTAGTAACTTA
>CBDUPS010000404.1:0-2072 GCA_965369155.1 uncultured Spongiibacteraceae bacterium | reverse complement strand
GTTAACGTATTTTGTGGGTGCTGTTCATTTTGCTGTGCTTTGCTCACCCTTGATGCCGCTATATCTAGTGCTTGTTTTAATTTGTCACGCTGTATCGGCTTGGTTACAAAACCTGCCGCCTCTACCTCAAAAGCAGAAACGGCATACTCAGGGTGTCCTGTACAAAAAACAATAACCGGTGCATAGCTAAGCTGCCTTAGCTGTTGTGCAGTTTTCATACCCCCTTGCCCGGGCATATCTATATCAAGTAAAACAATATCAACATTATTGTTTTTACAAAAAACAATAGCGTCTTCTCCATTTGCCGCCTGCCCTACTTCAGTAAAATCACCACCAATATCTAAAAGGCGACGAGCCAAAAGATCCCGATTTATTTTCTCATCATCGACAATTAAAATCTTTTTCAAACCTTACTCCCTTTGTCCACGGTAACTTGCTCATAAGGATAACGAATCTTTGCTACAAAGTAGCCATTCGTTTGATGCAACACCAATGATGCCGTGCTGCCATAAAGTGCTAATAAGCGTGCCCGTATATTCTCTACTGCCATTTTATTACCGGTATGACGACTATTCTCCATATTATCAGGTATAGGATTTACCACCGTTACCTCACACCAATGATCTTTAATTTCGCCGGTGATAACAATTCTCCCCCCTTCGTTTAAGGGCTGAATACCATGATTAACCGCATTCTCTAGTAATGGTTGCAACATAAGAGAGGGAATAGAGACACCCAATAACAAAGGATCAATATTCCATTCCACCTCTAATCGCTCACCTAGGCGTAACTTTTCTATTTGCAGGTAACGCTCGCACAAAATCTGCTCATCTTTAAACAAAATGGTGTGCTCGCCATCAGCTAAACTCGCCCTAAAGAGCTCTGATAAATCAATAACCACCTGCTCTGCTGTGGCTGGATCGGTTTCGATAAGACTAGTAATAATATTCATGCTATTAAACAAAAAATGCGGGTGAATTCTGGCTTGTAAAGCCGCTATACGTGCTTTTAATTCTGCCTGCTGTTTACGACGTAATTGCTCCTGTAAAAATACATAGCGCAAAATAATGCCGCCAAAAATACTGGCCAAAAACAGATGCTTTAGTAACAGCATTTCGTTAGTGCCTGATACTTGTGGAGACAAGCCAACCCATTGACTTAACACACTGGCAATAGCCGTAAAAACTAACAGCAATACAAAGCAAGCCATTGCCGCCAACCACCGCGGCCATTGCTTTAACACATTGCGTAAATTACAGAGTAACGCCGCTACCGGAAGAATAACCCAAAAGGTAAAGAGTGATGTCTCCCCAAAACCGATCCAATCAAAATTCGGTAAGTCACTTTCGTAAATTAATAGCTCTGCCACTACCACCAAAAAAAATAGCGACGGCCCCGAGCAAAGATTAGGGAGAAAAAAGTCATCTTTGTTGTGATTGTCGTTATTTTCATTCAAAGGCACGGTGTTTTCCTGTGAGCTGCATCAGCATTCCGTTATAATGAGGCCATTCATTTACCATAGCGTATTTTTAGGCCGCACTAATACAAAAAAACCGACAATTGGCAGTGTGTCATAAAATAGCATAACCAAAAAAAGAACCATTTATGAGCGAACAAGATAAAAACAAACTTTGGGGTGGTCGTTTTACCGAAAGTACCGATCATTTTGTGGCACGGTTTACCGCCTCAGTACAATTTGATCAGCGGCTTTATCACCCCGATATAAAAGGCTCCTTAGCTCATGCACAAATGCTTTCAGAATCAGGCATCTTAACTGTTGAAGAATACCAACAAATAGCCGAGGGCCTCAATGCCATTGAGCAATCTATTGTAGCCGGTGAGTTTGACTGGTCTATTGCCTTAGAAGATGTTCACATGAATATTGAATCTGCCCTAACGCAGCGTATTGGCGCCACGGGAAAAAAACTCCATACAGGTCGCTCTCGTAACGATCAAGTTGCCACCGATATCCGTTTATATTTACGTGATGAAGTGGATCATATAAAAGTGGAATTACGTCGCCTACAAGCGGGTTTGCTCGGTTTAGCCGAGGCTGAAGCTGAGACAATTAT
>CBDUPS010000403.1:0-2086 GCA_965369155.1 uncultured Spongiibacteraceae bacterium | reverse complement strand
TAGTTAAATCAAAGGGGTGATAAGCAACTGTGGCGGCTTCTTTTTCTGGCATCACTTGAACATACATAGTCCACTTTGGAAAATCACCTTTTTCAAGGCTGTTATAAAGGTCTGCTTGGCTGCTTTCTCTATCCTTACCGATAAGTGCCTCAGCTTCACTATCACTCAGGTTTTTAATGCCCTGCTGACTTCTTAAGTGAAACTTCACCCAATAACGTTCGTTTTGTGAATTAATAAAACTAAAGGTGTGACTACCAAAGCCGTGCATATGACGATAGCTAGCTGGAATCCCCCGATCACTCATTACAATAGTTACTTGATGCAATGCCTCAGGTAATGATGTCCAAAAATCCCAGTTATTTTTTGCACTACGTAAGTTCGTTTTGGGATCACGCTTTACCGCATGATTAAGATCTGGAAACTTAAGAGGGTCTCGTAAGAAAAAAACGGGAGTGTTATTGCCCACCAAATCCCAGTTACCTTCCTCAGTATAAAACTTAACCGCAAAGCCACGGATATCACGCTCAGCATCAGCAGCTCCACGCTCACCCGCTACTGTACTAAATCTTGAAAACAGCTCCGTTTTTTTACCAATTTTTGAGAATATTTTAGCCCGCGTATATTTTGTAATATCGTGGGTTACTGTGAAGGTACCGTATGCACCCGAACCTTTGGCATGCATACGTCGCTCGGGAATAACCTCTCGATCAAAGTGCGCAAGCTTCTCTAAAAACCACACATCTTGTAATAATTGGGGTCCACGTGGACCTGCCGTCATTATGTTTTGGTTGTCCGCAACAGGGCAGCCAGCATTTGTTGTTAATTTCTTTTTATCCGTCATCGTCTTTACTCTCTATCGTATAGAGTAGGCTCGGCTAACTTTTGTAACAATAAAAGTTAACGCTGCTTACTTAAATTTATTTTATCTGGTGTTTTATCACGGCAAGTGGCTTATTAAGTCTCGTTTTTTATTATTTTGTAACCCGCATCTTGCCAACCATTAATACCCGGCTTTAAATTAACCGCTTTCGCAAAACCCGCTTTATTAAGAATTTCGGTTGCAACAGGCCCCACTGTTACCCCATCACCACAATAGATCACAATGTCTTTTGTTTTAATGGATTCAATCTCAGCGGGTATGGCCATTTTTAAAACACTCAATGGGATCGATATGGCTCCCTCAAGATGGCGGGTATCAAAAGCACTGCGCCCACGAACATCAATAATCGTAGCACCACTATCGATTAGAGCCTTAGCTTCATGAGCATTGATATTGGTTATATCTGGCCCCTGTAGCCTAAAAATAGACCATGTACAGACAATGAATAAAAAAGTAATAAGAATGAACTGTTCTGGATGTAACTTTAACTCCTTAACCATTTTCTCTCTCCTTAGAAACTATTGCTGATTAAAAAAACCTAAGCGCTGTTAATAGTGTAGCACTGTATTTATAAAAACGACCCAATAATTACATGGTCTATTCCGTATCAGAGGCACCCTTATCAAGCTCTGCAAACTTTGCAGCCATTGTTGGGTTAGCCCTAGTTAGCTTTTTAACCGTCAAGTCATCGGCTTTATTATTGGCAAGGCGCAAATTGTTTTCAGATCCCAGCAGTGCATCTTTAGTTTTTTGAAGATGGTCAATGGTTTTATCAATCTCATCTATCGCGGTTTTAAATTTCTTTGAGGCTAATTGATAGTTTCGCGCAAAGCCTGCTTTAAAATCATCTAGATCACTCTCAAAATTAGTGATATCAATATTTTGTGACTTCACCAAGGCAAGTTCCGTTTTGTACTTAAGGGAATTCTGCGCGGCATTTCGCAATAACGTAATAATGGGAATAAAAAACTGTGGGCGAACAACATACATCTTGGGATAACGGTGCGACACATCCACAATGCCCGAATTATAAAGCTCACTATCGGGCTCCAGTAGCGATACCAACACCGCATATTCACAGCCCTTTTGGTTGCGGTCTTTATCAAGCTCTTTTAAAAAGTCTTCGTTTTTCTTTTTGGTTGCCGTTTCATCACTTTCATTTTTCATCTCAAACATAATTGAGAGAATTTGGATGTCAGGCTCAAC
>CBDUPS010000402.1:0-2089 GCA_965369155.1 uncultured Spongiibacteraceae bacterium | reverse complement strand
AAAGCATATCCGTCCTATCTCGTTGCCGCTTATTGGTTTGTTGGCCGCTTTAGGGCCTTTATCAATAGATACCTACTTGCCGGCGATAGAGCGAATCGCCAATGATTTACAGCAGCCTATTCATTTAATCGAACAGTCTATTGCCACTTTTATTATTGGTTACTCGGTAGGCTTGTTTATTGGTGGTGTAGTTTCTGATTACCGTGGTAGAAAGATATGTCTTTTTACCGGTTTAATTATTTTTTTTATAAGCTCTCTTTTATTGATGCAGGCAACAACTTTTTTAGAACTTAATATATATCGAATTGTTCAAGCCATTGGCGCTTCTATGGCTACGGTGGTGGGACCGGCTATCGTGCGTGATACTTATGAAGGTAAGGAAATGGCCAAAGCCTTCACTTTTATTGGTTTAATTACGTTAATGGCACCGTTGTTATCGCCGGCTATTGGTACAGGGATTTTATTAATTAGCCATTGGGAGATGATTTTTTTCTTTTTGGCAGCCTATAGTTTTTTAGTGAGCATTTTGTTTTGGAAATTTATTCCAGAAACTCGCAAGGGGCCTAAAGAGCCTATACATATAGGTTCAGCATTAAAGCGTTATAAGTCGGTATTAAGTAACCGTATCGCATGGCCGTATTTGTTTAGTATGCCCTTAGCATTTGGCTGTATGTTTGTTTTTATTACCGAGTCTGCTTTTATTTACTTATCACACTTTGATCAAAGTGAAAAAATGTTCCCGATATTGTTTGCATCAAATATTGTAACCATGCTGATATTTAACCGGTTTAATCGTTTCTTTTTAAATTATTATGAGCCCATACGTTTATTAAAAATTGGGCTGTTTATACAGTGGCTTGGAGTTGTGGGTTTGTTAGTCCATGGTCTGTTTTTTAGTCAGAGTTTATTGGGCTATATGCCACTTATTATGTTGTCCGTTGGGGCATTAGGCTTGGTGATTCCTAATTTAATAAGCATTTATTTGAGCTTTTTTTATAGTAATACCACCATAGCGAATGCAACGTTAAGCACCATACAATTTGCCGGGAGTGGAGTGATTGCTTTTGTTGCGACCTTGTTACATAACGGGCAATTAAGCACTATTGCTTCAGTAATGTTTTTTTGCTCAACCAGCGCCTTACTCATTATTCTGTTACGCGCTAAAACACCGTTAGACCATAATAAACAGGCCAATATTTAAGGAAATCGTTTGTGCGAGGAGTTATATTAGATTATATGAGCTTAGCTCCCCATGAATTGAGCATGGAGGCGCTTTTTGCCTTAGGAAACGACTGGACGTTATTTGATAGTACAACACCCGACTTAACGGCAGAACGCATTAATAACGTTGATTGGGTGTTAACCAATAAGGTGGTATTAGGTGAGGCGGAGTTTGCCGCTAACCCTAATGTTAAGTTGGTGGTTATTATGGCCACCGGAACCAATAATGTGGATTTGCTCGCCGCCAAAAAGCACGGTGTAACGGTATGTAATGTGGTGGGCTACTCTACCTCATCGGTTGTGCAATATACGATGGGCGGATTACTTGTAATGCGTAATCGCCTCTTAGAATATCATCAGGCTGTAACAGCGGGAGACTGGGAGAAAAGCCCCTTTTTTGTATTGCTCGATTACACTATTGATGAGGTAGCCGATCAGGTAATGGGTATTATTGGTTATGGGGCTATTGGTAAGGCCGTTGCAAAAGTCGCCCAAGCTATGGGAATGCAGGTAATAGTCGCCGAGAGTTTGTCCGGGGAAAAATCGACAGAAGATAATCGAGTTCCATTAGACGACTTATTAGCACAAAGCGATGTGGTATCTATTCATTGTCCTCTCAGCCTGGAAAGCCATAATTTAATTGATGGTGAGGCGTTAAAAAAAATGAAGCCTAACGCAATTCTTATTAATGCGGGTCGTGGTGGGATTGTTAATGAGGTAGATTTAGCCAAAGCATTAGTTAATGAGACAATTGCAGGGGCGGTGATAGATGTGCTGGGTTCAGAGCCTCCTGAGCCGCATAACCCACTAAGAGCACTATCAACACCACGCTTACTGCTGACCCCTCATATTGCCTGGGCGAGTAGGC
>CBDUPS010000401.1:0-2092 GCA_965369155.1 uncultured Spongiibacteraceae bacterium | reverse complement strand
CTAACAATTTCTTCCCGTGCAAAATTAAGTAATACTGAGTCTTTCTTTATATAAGACATGGTATCGTCATTAATTAGGTGGCGAGTTGCCTCAATAGCAGGCACATGCAATGTAATGTAATCGGCCTTCGCTAATAAGCTATTTAAGTTATCCATTTTTTCAACTTCTGCAGGTAAACGCCAAGCCGCTTCAATAGAGATCGCAGGGTCATAACCAATAACATTCATACCTAAACGTAGACCCATTTTTGCCACTTTTGAACCAATTGCACCTAAACCCACCACACCCAATGTTTTACCTTGTATCTCGCCACCTTTAAAACGCTTCTTCTCTTTCTCAAGTAGCGTTGACATTTCTTTAGCGTCTGTCATGTCTTTGAGTGTATCAACGTAATTGATTCCCTCTAAAATGCCACGAGAGGCCAACACCATGCCAACCATAATAAGCTCTTTAACAGCGTTAGCATTGGCGCCAGGTGCATTAAAAACGGCAATACCGCGCTTAGTACACTCTGCTACTGGAATGTTATTTACTCCAGCGCCTGCACGGCCTATAGCTAATACCGACGGCCCTATTTCATCCGTTGATAGCTTATGGCTACGAAGAATTAACGCATCAGGCGAACCTATATCACTAGCAACTTCGTACTGATCACGAGAAAAGCGCTCTAAACCTGTTACTGAAATAGCATTAAATGTTTGAATTTTAAACACGGTATCACTCCCAGCGATATGTAAGACAAAATCTGAATTTGGTGTTTCTTGGCAGATATGGAGCGCGCATTCTACCAAACACACTCCAAATGTTAAGCACTGATTCTCATTAAATCGAAATCGGTGAGCTGCTTTAATTGACTAGTAAAAGGAATATGCTCAAAAACTTGCCATTGTATTTTTATTGATGGCCGGTTTATTGAGGCCGCAAGTACCAATGAGTCATCTGGCATACATAAAGCAAACTGCCAATGATCATCAGCACTACTTTTTATATGAGGTGTATCAGCTAAGTTAACAGAAAAAGAATCCAAGGTATGAGCTAAGCCTAAACTGGTGCCCTTACTATAGGCTTCTTTTAGTGTCCAATAATGATAAAACACAACCTTTTGCGCCTCTGCCGTTAACGAAAGCAAATGCTCTTGCTCGCCAGAATGAAAGTAACGTTTAATAATGCCATCTATATTATGAGAGCGGTTCAAACTTTCAATATCAACCCCCACCTCAGCACTGGTGGTTACCGCCAGAGCCACCGCATCATCACAGTGGGAAAGATTAAAGTAGATTTGAGGTAAGGCCGGCACATAAGGCTTACCATGATCACCTAGGGCAAAACCCCACTCTCTAGGGCTTATAGTGGGGTTATATAGTGAGAGCACTTGTCGCAAAAGCCCATGACCTACAACGTAGCTACGGGCTTTTTTCTCTGATTTAAAACGCTGCAAGCGTGCAAGCTCACTGTCGTCAAGTAAGCCCTGACAGGCCTGCAAACACTCGTCATTAACCTGCTCAATACGACAAAACCAAAGACCAATGCTATTAGGCGTATTAATAACTAAATTACTGTTCTGGTGTACTGCTGTTGATAACATCAATTTTAGCTTCTGATACTAAGCTATATAGCCATACTTGGTAATTTTCCTCACCTTTAGATGCTGCCATACCTTGCTTCATTCTGGTCATCATCATAGGCGCAATATCTTTAGCCTTACCCTCTCTAACATTCGATATTTGCATAACATACACAGCGTCTGCATCATTTAATATCGCCAGACCTTGGTCTTTCGAGGCATCTCGCTCAAAAGCCTCTTTTAATAGAACCTCTGGCATCTCTTTATCAAAACGCTCAGTCTGTAACTTCACTTGCCAAGGGTAGTTATATTCTTTAGCGACTTTAGGTAAAGAATCCCCCTGCTTTATTTCTTCAATAAGTTTCTGTGCCGTTGCTTGCACTTGCGCTTGCGCTTTATGAGCTTTCACCGCGGCAACAACGGCGTTTTTAACAACAGTAAATGGCTGTAACTCAGCAGGTTTATATTGACTGACAAAAAACACCGCTATACGTCCATCTTCTAGCTCGATCAAATCACTATTGTGCT